>JASFOZ010000396.1:0-4535 GCA_050116255.1 Desulfarculaceae bacterium | reverse complement strand
TGGTGCTGTCTGTGCATACGCCGTTATTGGTAAAGGCGGTGCTGCCGTTTACATAGGTGTAGTCACTGCCCAGGTAGCTGCCGCTAAACCGGTTGACCATCTCAACATTGGGTTTAACAAAGTAGAGCCGGTCAGGCCCGATGTTCTTCACCCTGCCCCGGGCCGCCCAATCTCCGTCGTAGTCCACATACTCGGTCCACTGAATGATTTCCAAAGGGTAGTCATCGGCAATGGTGTATCCGGAAAGATCCATTGGGTCTTGGCCCCAGGCAAGGCCGCTCCCGGCCAGCACCAGCCCAATTACAACCCACAAACCAAAAACGAAACAGCGCTTTGTCATGGTTATCCCCCACTGATGCGAATGATAGAAATGGTATGGATGTATTAGGAAATATTTATGCTACATATGTATAGTAGAATTTCGAGGGGTAGTAGTCAAGCTAAATATTTATGACGGCTTATGGCCGCCACAAAATCACCAAAGCCGGTTATTTACCTTTTTTGCTTCTACCTCGGGGAACCAGGCCCGCTTGATGAAGGACCTTACGAAAAGTCACGATGCTGGGGGCTTTTTTCTGAGGAGGCTTCTTGGGGGTGGGGGGTTTAGGGGAGGGTTTGCCATTAAAGGGCTTTTTCAGCAGGGCTTCGTCCTGAATGGCCTGGGCAAAAAAACCGTGCAACCGAATAAAAAGATCCAACTCCTCCTTAAGGTTCTTAGGGGCCTTAAAGCCCATTGCCGTAAGCACCTTGGTGCGGTGCAGGTCGATCAGCCCAATCATATTATTGCTAAACCGGCCAAAGGCGAATATGGCTCCATGGTAAGAAAGCCTGCATAGCACAAAAAAGCCAAAGGCAAAGACCAGGCAGCGCCAGATGGTGACCGGTGTGCAAAACCATGACCGTATGGATAAAAACAAGGAAGCAAAGGGATCAAGGTTAACCAAGTACAGATATCCCGGGACCAGTTTTAACAATCCGATAAAAAGGCCCATGACCGCGTATAGGGCCAGAAAAGCAAAGACCATGGTGAGGTTTACCAGGACCTCCACGGCCAATTGGGCGTTTGCCACCTCTTTTAGCTCTTCGGGCTTGAGAAGGTGGCGCAAGCGAAGCCACAGGGTGCTGGTGGGTATGTTATATCTTTTATGGCAATAGCCATTGAGCACCTCCAGGCTGTTGCCCAGGGCTGAGGGCTTGAGCCAAAGCTTCTGGGGGTACCTTTTTGCCAGCCTGTCTCTGGCCCGGTTTCTATTCCTCCGGCCTATGGTTAATTGTTCATTCAAAAAATCTTTAACCTGGTCCTGCTTGGCCAGCTCCCGCCATTTCTTCAGTTCTAAGCAGAAGTTATCGTCAAGGCTGCTTTCATGACCCACCCAGGCGTAGAGATACTTCAGCCCCCTGATGACTTTTTTTCTTTTGCCGCAGCCAAGGGTCAGGCTTTTGCTTTTGGCTCTTTCCAGCCCTTTTTCTATGATGCCCCTGGCCTTTAGAGAACCGCGCCGGGCTTGCTCCAGAGCCGGTTTTTGATAGAAACGGGATACCTTGAAGTTTTCTTTGGCCCCCTTGAGAAGCCACATCAGAGCAGAGGCCTGCCAGTCCCGATCGTTTTTCTCTCTTTGTGCCCGGCTCAATTTGAATCGTTGCCAGTAGTATCCCCATCGGCGCAGCCAGGGAAGCTCTTGCAGGAAATGAAGAAAAACACTCCTTGCCGCATAGAAGAACAGGCCGAAAACGAGTACGTAAAAAATAAATACCAGGGTGTCTTGGGGTAAAGTGTCTTTTGCCTTTTGGGTTAGATATGAAAGCAAGATGGGGCTGGGATCAATGGCGCCGGATTTAAGCCATCTCCAGCATAATAAAAAAACCGCAGATGGGATAAGGCCTGCCAAGAGGTAGGTTCGCCCCAAAACGCCCTTCAACTCACTGAATATAGCCGCCAGCATAGCTATCCCAACACATCGGAATCTTTTAAAGATTCACATATGCAGTCATGTTCCGAGCAATAGGGCAAGTCATTAAAATGGCTGCCGTCCTCACACCAAAAATCGCTGGGTCTTTCTAATACCGCCAACACCCTATGCGTACCGATGGAGGCGATTTCCATGGCGGCATCGCTCATGGTGACAACTTTGCTTGTGGAGAGTTCCGCCACGGCGTCGGTCAGGCGCTGGGTTTGGATAAGGCCCTGTACACTGCCGCTTTCATCTTCCACTATGATTGTTTTTATCTTGCCTTCATCCACATTTCGGGCCACATCAGCAGCGGGCTCTTCCGGCCGCACGATAATGACTCCCGGCTCCGAGCGGCGGGATTGAACATCAAAAGACCCCGGCATCTGTTTGATGTGGATTAGCTCCTTGATTTTCATGTTGTGGTCCCCCTTTTGCGGGATGGGACATGGCGCACCCGGCCGCGCTGAGCAGTCTGGGACTAAAAAAACCGTTGATGACTTGTGAATGGTGATCCAGGTGTCTGGGGAAATTATAGCACCACCCCTGTGGTGATTTTCAATACCCCGGATTGGAGGATCAGGCCCAGGTACAACCGGGTCGGCGGAAAAAACAAGGCGGGCAGGCCCTGGAGCCCGCCCGCCTTGTTTCATTGGGGGATGTATCTTTTTCAGGCCTTATACATGGTCCTCTAGGATATTGCGCCATTGAGGATGCCTTAGGCGCTGTAAGGCCTTTTTTTCTATCTGGCGCACCCGCTCCCGGGAGAGGTGGAATACCTGGCCCACCTCCTCCAGGGTGTGCTCGTCCTCGTCGTGCAGGCCGAAGCGCATCTCCAGGATGCGGCGCTCACGGGCGTCCAGGCCCTCCAGGGCCTCTTCCAGGTGGCAGTGCATCTCCACCTCGCCCACCCGCTCAAAGGGGCACTCGGAATCAGTGTTCTCGATGAAGTCGCCCAACTCGTCGCCGTCATCGCCCACCGGGGTCTCCAGGGAGGTGGAGTCCAGGGTGAGGTTTACCAGGTCCTTGACCTTGGCCTCGTCGATGCCCACCCTTTCGGCCACTTCCCTGGGCAGGGGCTCGCGGCCCAGTTCCTTGTAGAGGCTGTAGTAAACCCTAAAGTACTTGGACCTCAGCTCCAGCAGGTGGATGGGTATGCGAATGGTGCGGGCCTGGTCATAGATGGCGCGGCTGATGGTTTGGCGTATCCACCAGGAGGCAAAGGTGCTGAAGCGGTAGCCGGTGCGGTAATCATAGCGGTTGACCGCCTTCATAAGGCCTATATTGCCCTCTTGGATGAGGTCGGCAAAGCTAAGGCCCCTAAAGGTGTATTTCTTGGCAATGGAAACCGCCAGGCGCAGGTTGGCCTCCACCATCTCTTTGGTGGCGGTCTCAACTTCCCTGCGGGCCTGCTCGATCTCTTTGATGAGTTTGGTCATCTTCTTGGTTTTGCGCAGATTTCGGGCGCATTCCATGACCGTATCCTTGGCCTGGCTCATCACGTCTTCCACACTCAAGGGAGATTTGTGAGAGTCTTCAAGCCAATTCTCTATACGGCTTCTAATATCCAAGGTCTTTTTGGACCCGCGCATGATCTGGAGGCTCTTGTCCAGAATCTTTTTCCGGCCCTCTTGAATGGTTTTTCCCAGTTCCAACTCACGTTCCGGGGTAAGCAGACCCCGCCCCTCCACTTCCTTGAAGTAGGTGATGGGCGTATCCAGAGTCAGATCGCCGGCTCTTTCCTCGCCGCTGGTGGCCATAACAGTTTTCTCCTTTTTTATCGAACGCTTGGAGGGATTTGGCAGGTACAAAAACACCCCTCTCCGCGACAAATAGTCCTAATTAATAAACTAAGTCCTTAAAACCAGAAATCAAGCCAGGGATGAATCCCGCTGGGCCTTTTTCTGGTGAAGCCTTGCCGCCAACTCGGGCCAGGTGGCAGGCATGTCAGAGGTTTTTCTCCTTTTCATGGAGATGGCGTCTTCCGGACAAACAAAGGCGCATTGACCGCAACCCAGGCATATGTCCGCCTCGGCCTGGGCGGTCTGAGAATCATCCAGACGGATGGCGCTTACCTGGCAAACCTCAAGGCAAAGGCCGCAACCGCTGCAATCGCTGCTATCCACCTCAGCCACAAAGGCGGCCTGGGCCACGGCCCCGGGCCTTTTTAGCTCTGTGATGGTCTTTAGGAACAAGCAGCAGCAGCCGCAACAATTGCACATGAAGTTGGCGCCGGCGGCGGCGTTGTCCGTAACATGCACCAGCCCCGCCTCCTCGGCCCTGAGCAGGGCTTCCAGGGCTTTTTCAATTGTCAGGGGCTTGGCAAAACCTTTGTTCACTGCATATTCGGCAAACCCGCCGAAGATCAAACAAACGTCCTTGGGCTTGCCGCAACCCTTGCCCAACAGGTCGGCTTCATGCCGGCAATAGCAGTTGGCCAGGGCCAGGCTGGTCTGCTGCTTGATTATCTCCTCGGCCTTTTCATAGGGCAGTATTTCCTGGCTGGGTTCCAGGGATCTTCCCACGGGGATAACCCTTGAATATGGCGTGGAGGCCTGCACCATGGCCGTGCCTATGCCCGGCCGG
>JASFOZ010000395.1:0-4535 GCA_050116255.1 Desulfarculaceae bacterium | reverse complement strand
CCTATATCACCATTCCCGCGGCCACCTTGCTGGGGGGAGGCCTTTGCACCCTGCTTTTCTGGCCCTGCCTGCCCCTGCGCGGAGTCTACTTCGCCATTGTAAGTTTGATGTTCCCGCTCTTGGCAGGCCGGGTGATCGAGGCCCTGGACATCTTCGGCGGAACCGACGGCATCATCGGCGTGGAAGGCCTGCCCAGCGGCTGGGTGGAGCAATACCTGCTCATCGGCTGTGTGCTGGTGTTCCTGTTCGCACTGCGGCGCATGGCCGACGAGGACATCGGCCTGGTCTTCAGGGGGGTGAAGGACAACGACCAATCAGTCAAGGCCTCGGGAATCAACATCACCACCTACAAGGCCCTGGCGGTCTTCATCGCCTCCAGCCTGGGCTGCCTGGGCGGGGCCTGCCTTTCCCACATCTATATGTGGGCCGGCCTCTCCCAGTTCGCCCTGGACTTTTCCATCATACCCATTGCCGCCACGGTGGTGGGCGGCGGGGGCACCCTGGTGGGGCCGGTGTTGGGCTGCTTGATCCTGGTGCCCATATCCGAGCTGCTCCGGGACTTCGGCACCCTGCGCATCGCGGTGTATGCCGCCATACTCACCGCCTTCATTGTCTTTAAAAGCGAGGGCCTCATGATCTACGCCTCCAGAAAGTACCAGCAGTTCGAACGATGGGTGCGCATCTAACATACCGGACAGGCGGCAGCGGCCGTGGGGATACACATGGATAAAGAACCCTTATTGTCGGTGGAGGATATAAGCAAGGCCTTTGGCGGGGTTCAAGCCCTGGCCAACGTGAGCCTCAAGCTCTACCCGGGCGACATCCTGGGCATCATCGGGCCCAACGGCTCGGGCAAGACCACCTTGGTTAACGCCATCACCGGCTTTATCCGGGCCGACTCAGGCCGGGTGGCCTTCAAGGGCCGGAACATCACCGGAATGCAGCCCCACAAGATCGCCGATCGCGGGCTGACCCGCACCTTTCAGGTGATGCGGCCCTACTACAGCCTCAGCGCCTTTAAAAACCTCATCGTGCCCCTGTTCTCCCCCCGGGCCCGGCGCACCGGGGGCTGGCGGGGCGGAGGCCGTTTGGGCGACCGCGACACCGTGGCGGTGGACATCCTGGAGGAGATCGGCTTTGAGCGCGATTCCTATGTGCCCTACAAGACCGCCAGCTCCCTGCCCACCGGCTATCTCAAGCGTCTGGAGCTGGCCCGCTGCCTGGCCCTGCGGCCCGAGGTGATCATCTGCGACGAGGTCTTCTCCGGCCTGAGCATGAGCGAGATGGCCAGCATGGTGCCCCTGATGGAAAAGCTGCAGATGGAAGGAATCACCCTGATGATGGTGGAGCACCGGCTGCGCGAGCTGTTTAGGCTGACCAACCGGGTCATAGTGCTCAACTTCGGGGCCAAGATCGCTGAAGGCACCTCTGAAGAAGTTATGGAGAACGAGGTGGTCAAGGAGGCCTATTTCGGCTCCGAGGAGGTCTTCAGCTATGTTTGAGGTCAAGGGGTTGATGGTCTTTTATGAGAACATGCTGGCCCTTAACAATGTCAGCCTCTCCTGCGGCCAGAACCAGATCATCGGCGTCTTCGGGGCCAACAGCGCCGGTAAATCCACCCTCATGTACACCCTGGCCGGCATTATGCTGGACATCCAGAAAAAGGAGGAGATGGCCGGCGGCGAGCGCATCACCATGACCGGGGCTGTCACCTACAAAGGCCGGGACCTGATGCAGGCCAAACCCTCCCAGCGGGCCAAGGCGGGCATTATCCTCTGCCCCGAGCGCCGGCGCATCTTCCCGGAAAGCAGCGTCTTGGAAAACCTCAGGATAGGCGCCTACCTGGCCACGCCATCCCAGGCGGCTAAGACCCTGGACTATGTTTTCGAGATCTTCCCGGCCTTAAAGAAAATACAAAAGCGGCTGGGCGGTTTCCTCTCCGGAGGGGAGCAGCAGATGCTGGCCATCGGCCGGGCCCTGATGGCCCAGCCCAAGCTGCTGCTTTTGGACGAACCCCTGCTGGGACTCAGTCCGGCCATCCAGTACATGCTGGCCAAGTCCATAAGAGACATCCGGGACCAGCGGGGCACCGCCATCATCGTGGCTGAGCAGTACGCCCGGCCCATAATGCCCATCATTGACCACGGCTACATTCTGGAGAACGGCGCCGCCGTGGTGGACGGCGGCCAACAGGAGCTGATGGACAACCCGGACGTCAAATCAGCCTACTTTGGAACCTCTTAGGAAGGGAATCTTCGGCTTTGGAACATACCTTCACCCGCTTTGAACTGGCCTGTGAAAAGTACCCGCAGAATACGGCCATATCATTTCTGGGCCAGAGGTTCAGCTTTGCCGGGCTCAAGGACAAGGTGGACCGCTTTGCCTGCGGCCTCTCCCGGCTGGGCCTGAAAAAAGGCGACCGCATGGTCCTCTACCTGAGCAACTGCGTGCAGCTGGTGATCGCTTTTTTGGCCGCGCAGAAGATCGGGGTGGTGGTGGTGTTGGTCTCTCCCATCTACACCAGCCGCGAAATCGAGTACATGATCAACGACTCCGGGGCCAAGGCCGTGGTCTGTCATGACACCAACTACGGCTATGTACAGGAGATCCTGAAGAGCACCGGCCTTGAGCACGTGATCGTGACCAACCTTTTGGACCTGGTTTCCTGGCCCAAAAGAGCGGTGGCGGCCCTGTTTGACAAGGCCCCCCGGGGCAAGGTGCGGGGCGGGCCCGAAACCTTGCCCTTTAAAAGCGTCTTAAAACATCCCCCCCAGCCGCCAGCGGTTGAAATCGACCCCATAGAAGACCTCTCCTACATACTCTATACCGGCGGCACCACCGGCTTTCCCAAAGGCGTGCCCGGCAACCACTGGGGCCATACCTCCTATGTGAACGACATCACCGAGGAGGTAATAGGCGGCTATTGCCGCCCCGGCGGCGACACCTACATCGCCGTGAATCCCTTGTTCCATATAATGGCCCTGGGCCTGTTTTTGGCCCTGGGCCTGAATCAGGGCAACGCCACCGTGCTCATGCCCGTTCCCCAGGTGGACGCCATCTTGGATGCCATCCAGCGTCACCGGGTGCGCTGGATGCTGGGGGTGCCGGCCCTGTACCGCATGATGCTGGAAAACGACCGCCTGAGCCAATACGACCTCAGTTCCTTGAAATACTGCTACTGCGGCGGCGACGTGCTGCCCCGGGAGGTCCTCAGCCGCTGGAAGGATCTTACCGGCGTCCCCATATACCAGGTCTACGGCTCCACTGAGGCCGGCCATGTCACCTACAGCCGCCTGGACCAGGGCGATCCCCCGCCCATGTCCATCGGGGTGCCGCTCGGTTCGCGCCGCACCCGCATCGTGGACCCGGACACCATGGAAGACGTGTCCCCCGGAAAGGTGGGGGAGTTGATCGTCACTTCCGCGCACGCGGTCAAATACTACTTGAATAAGCCCGAAGAAACCCAGGCCTCCTTTGTTCAGTTCCAAGAGGAGACCTATTACCGCACCGGCGATTATGTCATGGCCGGCGAAGGCGGCCAGATCATCTACGTGGAGCGCTCGGCCGACATATTGAAGCACAAAGGCTACCGGGTCTCGGCCTCAGAGGTGGAGGCGGTGCTGCAAGACCATAACGTGGTGGTGGGGGCCTGCGTAGTGGGGGTGCCCGACACCAAGGTGGGGGAGCGGGTCAAGGCCATAGTGGTCCTCAAAGAGGACGCCAAGGGGGTGGGGGCGGCGGAACTGATCACCTATTGCCGGGAGCGCCTGGCTCCCTACAAAGTGCCATCCTATATCGAGTTCCGGGATATGCTGCCCAAATCCAAGGTGGGCAAGCTTCTGCGCCGCGAGATACGTGACGAAGAAAAACGCAAGCAGGAAAAGGAAAAACAAGCCTAGTCAGAAGAACGAGGCTTTTAGCCTGTCAGTTATTGTCTTTGCTGAGGCTATAAAAACCGACCGGGGCCGCTGAGCCGGAGCCAGGCCATGACTTGGGCTCCGCCCGCCCGGTCTTAAGGCCAGAAAGGAAGTTTGCCCAATGGAATTAGATCAGGCATTACAGGGCCGGCGCAGTTGCCGGGCCTTCAAGGACGATCCCGTGACCGAGGAACAAATAAACCAATTAATCGCAGCCTTCACCCTGGCTCCCAGCCCCCTGAATCTGCAACCCTGGCAGTTTGTGGTGACCACCGATCCCCAGGTCAAGGCCCAGGTGCGGGCAGTGGCCCGGGACGCCCGTCAGGCGGTGATGGACCAGGGCGGGCCGGGCTGGGTGGCGAAATACTCCTTCGAGTTTTTGGAGCAGGCCCCGGCCCTGCTCAGCATACTATGCGACCCGGCCAAGGGCGGCCTGGGCGACTACTTCAACCAGCCCCACGGATCCCTGATGGCAGCCTCCGCCGGCGTCCAAAACCTGATGCTGACCGCAGCCGAGCAGGGCCTGGGAACCCTTTGGTTCACCTTTTTCGATCCCAACCAGATGCGGCCGGTGTTGAATGTGCCTGAAAACCTGGAGCTGGCCGCCATCATACCCTT
>JASFOZ010000394.1:0-4548 GCA_050116255.1 Desulfarculaceae bacterium | reverse complement strand
CGCTCCGGCTGCCTGGCTGTGTTTCACCCGCACCGGCCCCCAGGGGGTGTCCAGGATGATGACCTCCCGTTGCAAAAGGCGGCGCTCCACCCGGCGCAGGCGGACCCCCAAGGTTGTGGTCTGTTCCAAGACCAGGCTGGCCAGGCCCTCGGCCAGATCCGGCGGGCTGAGCACAACCAGCTCCAGCCCGGGGCGACCCTTTTTCATCAGCAGGGGAGCGGCAGCTACATCCAAAGCGCCTTTCTGAAGGAGGCGTTCATATATAAGAGGCAGATCCTCGGGGCTTTGATCATCAAGATGACACACTATCTCCACCACCTGGTCGGCATCATATTCTTGCCCCAAACGGCCCAGCATAAGCCGCACCAGATTGGGGGCGTGGGCGGAGCTTCTGGTCCCCCCTCCCATGCCGGTGGCTTCAAGGTGCATGGCAGGGATATCGCCGAACTTTGTGGCCAGCGTACTGACCAGGGCCGCTCCGGTGGGGGTCACGGTCTCTTCCTGCTCGGGCCAGTCCCTTATGGGCACGCCGTCCAGGAGGTTCAGCACCGCTGGTGCGGGCAGGGGCAGCCGGCCGTGGGCGCACTGCACAAAACCCCGGCCCAGGGGCAGGGGCGAGCATATCACTTGATCCACGGCCAGCCAGTCCAGGCCGGCGCAAAAGGCGGCCACATCCACTAAGGCATCGGCAGCCCCGACCTCATGAAAATGAATCTTTTCCACAGTGGTGCCGTGGACCTTGGCCTCGGCCGCAGCCAGGCGCTCAAAAACCCTCAGGGCAGGCTCAGCCAGGGCAGGCTCCAGGCGTTCCAAGATTTGGCGGACATGGGATAGGTGCCGGTGGGGTTGGGAAGATTTCACCTCCACCGCCAGCCGTTTGGCAGCCAGCCCCTGGTGCTCCACCCGGGCGGCTGCCACCTCCACTCCCTCCAGGCCCATCTTGGAGACCAAGGTTTCAACCTCAGAGATGGGCCAGCCCAGGTCGAGGATCCCCCCCACCAGCATATCTCCGGAGAGGCCTCCGCAGGCATCGATGTATAATATTTTTGTCACGTGTCTAACCTTTTGAGGACTTCTTTTTGCCGGATTTTTTGGCAGGTTGGGGCCGGGCGGCCCTTTTTGATTTAGTCTTTTTCGGGGCCCTTTTGCTGGGCATTTTGATCAGGCCCTGGGCCAGCACCTCGTCCATATGCGCCACCGGCCTTATCTCAAGCTTGCGCCTAACCTTGGCCGGGATTTCGGCCAGATCCTTGCGGTTCTTCTCCGGCACCAGGATAGTGGTCAGGCCCGCGCGCAGAGCGGCCAGCGATTTTTCCTTTAATCCGCCCACCGGCAGTATCTTACCGGTGAGGGTAATCTCTCCGGTCATGGCCAGGCCTTCCTTGAGAACTATTCCGGTCAAGGCGCTGACCATGGCGGCACAGATGGTAACCCCGGCGCTGGGGCCGTCTTTGGGAATAGCCCCAGAGGGAACATGCAGGTGAATGTCCAGGTTTTCATAGAAATCAGGCTTCAGTCCCAGTTCCTTGGCGCGGGAGCGGGTGTAGGTAAGGGCCGCCTGGGCCGATTCGCGCATCACTTCCCCCAACTGGCCGGTCAGGGTGAGGTTTCCCTTGCCTTCCAGGGGCGAAACCTCCACCCTCAGAACCTCGCCCCCAACCGCGGTCCAGGCCAGGCCGGTGGCCACTCCCACCTCTCCTTCAGCCCGCTCATCCTCGGGGATGAATTTGGGGACCCCCAAAAGGGGAAAAATACCGTTGGCCGACACCCTGAAGGGGCCTTTTTTACCCTCTGCTATGCGGCGGGCCAGTTTACGGCAGATAGAGCCCAACTCCCTCTCCAGGTTGCGCAGACCCGCCTCCCGGGTATAACCCCTGATCACTTCCTGGATGGCTGAGTCGCTGATCGAAAACTGACCGGGCTTGAGGCCGTTTTCTTTAATCTGGCGGGGCAGCAGGTGGCGCCGGGCAATGACCAGCTTGTCCTCCTCTGTGTAGCCGCTCAGCTCTATGACCTCCATACGGTCAAACAGGGCATCAGGAATAGTATCTTCCATGTTGGCCGTGGTAACGAACATCACCTTGGAGAGGTCGAAAGGCAAGTTCAGATAATGATCGGAAAAGGCGAAGTTCTGTTCCGGGTCCAGCACCTCCAACAAGGCCGAGGTGGGATCTCCCCTAAAATCGGCCCCCACCTTATCCACCTCGTCGATCATGAACACGGGGTTATTGGCCCCGGCTGTCTTCAGGCTCTGAATAATCCGCCCCGGCAAGGCCCCGATATAAGTCCGGCGATGGCCGCGAATCTCCGCCTCGTCTCGCACGCCCCCCAGGGAGATGCGCACGAACTTGCGCCCCAGGGCCCGGGCGATGGACCGCCCCAAGGAGGTCTTGCCCACGCCCGGCGGCCCGATGAAGCATAAAATCGGGCCTTTCATCTTGGGGTTAAGTTTGCGCACCGCCAGATATTCCAAGATGCGCTGCTTCACCTTTTCCAGGTCATAATGGTCTTGGTCCAAAATGCGGCGGGCCCGCTTTATATCCAGGCGGTCCCGGGTGGAGCGTGACCATGGCAACTCCACGATCCAATCCAGATAGGTGCGCACGATGGTGGCCTCGGCGCTCTCGGGCTGCATATGCTCCAAACGGCTCAGCTGTTTCAGCGCCTCTTGTCGGGCCTCCCGGGGCATGGGCATTTCGCTGATGGTGGCCCGTAAGTCGCTCAATTCCTGAAGGCGGTCGTCGGCGTCGCCCAATTCCCGGCGGATGGCGCGCACCTGTTCGCGCAAGAAATACTCGCGCTGGGTCTTGCTCATCTCCTCCTGGGCCTCTGACTGAATCTTGGCCTGCATGGTGGAGACCTCAAGCTCCTTGGAAAGCTGCGAATGAACCAACTCCAGCCGCCGCACCGGGTCATCCTGCTCCAGGATCTCCTGGGCCTGGTCTATCTTCAGCCTGAGATTGCTGGCCACCAGGTCAGCCAAGCGCCCCGGCTCCTCCACCGAGTTGAGGATGGCCATCACATCGCCGGATAACAACCCCCGCAAGGCCAGAATCTTCTCGCTGGACTCACGCACGTTTCGCAGCAGCGCTTCCACCGAGACCGTTATTTTTCTTTCCTCAGGTTCGGGCCAGGTGTCTATGGCCACTTCAAAATAGGGTTTCTGGCGCAAAAACTCCTTAACTTGGGCACGGGAGATGCCCTGTACCAAAACCTTCAGCCGGCCGTCGGGAAGTTTGAGCTGGCGCATGACCATGCCCACCGCTCCCACCAGATAGATATCCTCAGGGCCGGGGTGCTCCACGTTGGGGTCCTTCTGAGTGGCCAAAAAGACCAATTGGTCCCGTTCCTGGGCCTGCTCCACGGCCAGGACCGAGGCCTCCCGGGCCACGAATAGAGGCAGGATCATGTAGGGGAACACCACCACGTCCCGTACGGGCAAAAGCGGCAGCTCGTCCGGTATATCGCCTTCTTCCAAATCCTCAGGAAGAAAAGGGTCGCTCAGATTCTTGGGCTCTTGTTCCATGCCTTCACTTGAGCCTTTAACTAGTCGTACAATAAAAGAAAACCTCATACGAAAGGAAAGCCAATTCATCCTATAAGGAACCCATCGACCTGTCAACTTAGCGCCGGGCACCCCATTTTTAAACAAAACGTTTGACAAGAGCATGGGCAGTCGCGGTATCTTTGTTGAATGTGTCATTGTGAAAAGAAGGTCTGGTTTATTGCCGCAGCAATGGGCCCGGGTTCTTGAGTTGTACACTTTAAAAGCCTGGGCGCTGCTCAATGTAACCGGGGAACAATCAATTAACAGGAGGAGGATAACCGCATGAAGAAGGCTCTTCTTTTGGCACTGTTGGCCGCGCTGGTCGCCTGCCTGGGGATCACCGCCAGTCCTGTGTTGGCCAAATCATATATGGTCAAAATCGGAGGTGGACCCACCGGCGGGACGTTCAACACTTTTTCCAACGGCATGGCCATTTATGTGCCCAAGAAAAACTCGGACATCAAAGCTACGGCTGTTGGTTCCGGGGGGTCGGTGGAAAACGTCAAGCGTGTAAACTCCGGAGAATCCACCTTTGGACTCTGCTACGCCGTGGACAGCGCCCTTGGCTTCCAAGGCAAGCTGCCCAAGGATCCCAAAAAATATAACAAAATCCGCTCTATGGGCTACCTGTACGGCGCGCCGGCCCAGCTGGTGGTGAGGGCGGACAGCCCCTTTAAGAGCGCCAAGGACATGACCGGCAAGCGGGTGGCCGTGGGCAACGCCGGCTCCGGGGCTGCCGCCTCGGCCGAGCGCTTCTTCCGCCATCTGGGGGTGTGGGACAAATTCAAACCCACCTTTATGGGCTACTCTGCTGCAGCCAGCGCCTTCAAGGATGGCAAGATAGACGCCTTCTGGGTGCTGGTGGGTTATCCCAACCGCTCGGTGATAGAGGCCTCGGTGCAGGTCAAGATCCGCCTCATCCCGGTGGGCGATGATGCGAAGGCCAGCAATTTCTATAAGGCTTTTGCCTACATGCCCACCACCATTCCAGCCGGCACCTA
>JASFOZ010000393.1:0-4588 GCA_050116255.1 Desulfarculaceae bacterium | reverse complement strand
CGGCGGCCTGAATTGGCCTCTGGCAATGGTGATTTTCATTTTGTTTATGATGTTTTTGGCCCTGTATCCCGCCTGCGCCGCCGCACTGACTGCCTATGCCCGGCAAGGGGGAATCACCCCCTTGTTGACCGGCCCTTTGGCTTGGGCAGGCGCTGAGTGGGCCAAAGGCTGGATTTTGACCGGTTTTCCCTGGACCCCCCTGGGCAACAGCCTGACTCCGGCGCTGCCTTTGCTGCAGAGCGCTGAGCTGTGGGGGACCGGGGGGTTGTCCGCCTTGATAGTATTGATAAACGCCCTGGGGGCCAGAGCAGCCTTGGGTGTTAGGGAGAAAAAGAGTCTGGGCGTCCCCGAGGCCGGTGTGGTGGCGCTGGCCCTGGCTCTACTATTCGGAGGCTGGTGGTGGGGTGGACAGCGCCTGGAGAGGATCCGGGCTGAAGCTGGGGTGGCCCCAAAAATGGCCGTCACCGTGGTGCAGGGAGATGTGAATATCTATGACATGTGGAACCCCGCCAAACGGCTTGATATAGTAAAAAGCCATGTGAGACTGGCCCAAGAGGCGGCCGCTTCGGTCAGAGGCAGACCCTGGCTGGTGGTCTGGTCCGAGTCGGCAGCGCCCTTTTACATGTTCGCCGAGGCCCGGCCCACATTGCCTATATTGGAGGCGGCCAGGGAGTTGGGCGCCTATATTTTCACCGGTACCATGGGTACGGTCCGGGATGGGAAAAAAATCAGGCCCAGCAACCGCTCCTGGCTGGTGGGCCCCCGGGGTGAGGACAAGGGCTATTACGATAAGGTGCACTTGGTGCCCTTTGGGGAATACGTTCCCTTTGAGGATATTTTATCTTTCGTCCGGGCCATTGCCGTTATCGGCGAGAATTTTTCGCCCGGCCCCAAGGGGCATACTCTGCGGGCAGGGCAGGCGGTTTTGGGCCCCTTGATCTGCTATGAGTCCATTTTCCCGGAATTGGCCCGCAGCCAGCGCCTCAGGGGCGCGGAGTTGATTGTGAATCAGACCAACGACGCTTGGTTCGGCCGCACCGCCGCCAGTGAGCAACATATGAGCCACTTGGTTCTGCGCTGTGTGGAGAACCGCATGGCCTGCGCCCGGGCGGCCAACAGCGGCGTCAGCGGTTTTGTGGAACCTGACGGTAGTGTATATCAGACTACCAAGCTGTATGTAAAAAAGACCGAAACCAGGCTTTTGCCGCTTTTAAAGACGGCAACCTTTTACACCCGCCACGGCGGCCTTGTGGGTCCTTATGGATTGGGATTAGTATTCCTTCTGGCCTTAGGGGCCGGTTGGCGGATGCGCAAAACGAGGGAGGTGCAAGATGTTTGAAGAAATCAGCCAGTCTCTGGCCCAGATACAGCAAAGGCTGACTTTGATGGGAGAGCATCTTTGACCCTGCCAGTAAAACCAAAAGGCTACAGGAGCTGGACCGGATTATGGCCAAGCCCGGCTTCTGGGATAAACCAGATGATGCCCAGGCCGTAGTGAAAGAACGGGGAGAGCTGGAGCATAGCCTCAAGACCTACGAAAGCATCGCCCAAAAACTCGAGGACGCCCAGGTGCTTTTGGAATTGGCGGTTGAGGAGGAGGATCGCAGCGCCGCCGGAGAGGTGGAAGCTGCCCTGGGGGAAGTGGAGGCCGGCCTCAGCCATATGGAGGCGGCCCGGCTGCTGGGCGGCCCTGACGATGCCCGCTCCGCCATCGTGGCCATAAATGCCGGGGCCGGAGGCACCGATGCCCAGGACTGGGCGGAGATTCTTTTCCGGCAATATCTGCGCTATGCAGAGCGGCAGGGATTTGAGACCCGCATTTTGGACGTTCAAGAGGGGGACGAGGCCGGAATAAAAGGCGCCACCTTTGAGGTGAACGGCCATCAGGCCTATGGCCTGCTTAAAGGCGAGAGCGGAATCCACCGGCTGGTGCGTATAAGCCCCTTTGATGCCAGTCACCGCCGGCACACCTCTTTTGCCTCGGTCTATGTTTCTCCCCAGGTGGATGAAGACATTGAGATCGAAATAAAGGAGGCGGATCTGCGGGTTGATGTTTTCCGCGCCTCCGGGGCGGGCGGTCAGCATGTAAACAAGACCTCCTCTGCCGTACGCCTGACCCATCTGCCCACCGGCGTGGTGGTGCAGTGCCAGAACGAAAAGAGCCAGCACCGCAACAAGGACCTGGCCCTCAAGGTGCTAAAGGCCAGGCTGTATGAGATGGAGATTGCCAAACGGGAGGCTGAAAAAAGGGAGATTCATGAGGGTCACCAAGAGATCGCCTGGGGCAGCCAAATACGTTCTTACGTTTTGGCCCCCTACCGCTTGGTTAAAGACCACCGCACCAACACCGAAGTGGGCAATGTCGATGCTGTCCTGGACGGAGACCTGGATAAGTTCATCCAGGCCTTTCTCTTGTGGAAAGCGGAGAGGTAGCTGCACGCCGGCGGTTGGTTTGAGCAGGAGCGAATAACTGAGTTTTCCGATTGGGCGGGAGCGTGTCTCCCGCCTAATTTTATACCGAATCAGACATAGTCGTTGATGATGCCCCGGGAGAGGTGCATGAGCATGGCCCAGGCGCGCGTGCGCTCCTGTTGCGGGGTTTGGGGGGTGAGGGGGGCGGCAAAGGCGTTCTTTTCCATGGCCAATATCTGTTCCAGCTTGATTTGCAGCCCTTGGGTCCAGGAACCCTCTCCCAGCAGCACCTCGCGCACCGGCCCGAAATCATGGCTCACCTCCGTGGCAAAGGCATTGGAGATGAGCAGCTTGCCCTGGTAAGTGGCCTGAAGGCCCAGGTCCGGCATCAGGCGGGCCCTCTCTTCCAAGGGACGGATTATCCTGTCCTTGAGCGAGGGGCGCAACAGGTCGGCATGCTTATCCAGGTAGCTTACCAGCTGGTTGTATTTTTCAATAAGCCCGGTTAGCTCGCTCGTAATCACGCCGGCGCCCTGGGTGACATCGATGTCCATCGGGCCGTCTGTGGCGTCCTTGATGACGCCGGTGACATGGCCGCTGTCCAGGCTGAGTTCATTGCTTGTTTGCCGGCGCAAGGCCCCCTCCTGATACAGGGTGGCCGATCGGGGCGGCGGAGCGCTGTCCAGGCCGTAGATGCGGGCCAGATCGCCGTCCTCGACATCGGTTATGTAGTAATCCGGGCCCCGGCCGGGCTGGGTGCTGGTTACCTGCAGACGCACAACCCGGTTCATGGGCTGGGAGCGGGGCGCGGGATCGTAGGCGTCCTGCTCGGAATGAACTACTTCCGCCTTGAGGCTGGAATCCACGCCGTCTATGGCGCGGGCCAGCCGCTTGAGGAAGTCCTCTTGGGTGTCGCCGGCATTAGCGGTCACCTCGAGCTGGTGCTCCTCTCCCTCAATACTTAAAACCAGGCTGTAGGTTCCCGGTTCTATCTCCAGGGAAGCCACTGGATTCTGGGGTTTGGAGACGATCTCCCGGCCCTGGGCCGGCATTTGCACATCTATGGTGTGACGGGCGGGGGCGGTGGCCTCTTGGTCAGCGGTTGCGGACACGGCCTGGGGCTTGGGGCTGACCGCGGTCTTGGTCCGCGACACCAGGTCATCAGGAGGAATGTGCAGGTTGTCTATGCGCTGGGCCAGATCAATGGCCCTGATACGCACCTGGTCAAGGACCCTGTCCTGTTCCTTTTGCAGAATGTTCAGGCGGGACTCGGAGAAACGGCTGTTTTCCCACAGCCCCTGGGCGGTGTGGGAGTCCGGCCCTTGGGCCTGGGGGGTGGCAGGGGCGGGAAAACGGCCCTCAGGTGTCACCAGGATGGGGCTATCCTGCAAGCCCTTGTATTTAATGGTTATACTCAACTCTTCTATTCCGTGAAGGTTTCCAAGCACCTATCCATTTACGTTATCGGCAGGGCCTTGAATCAACTTAAAGGTATTTTTTCAAAAGGCACTGGGATTGGCTCAAGCCATTTCTTGAGGCTGGTTGGCGTGTTCATCCAGCAGAGAAGTCAGGGATTCCAGGGGCCCGGGTCCGGGGCTGAGAGATGCCTTGGCCTCTAAAATACGCTTATGGCTTTCCCTGACTCTCTCCAGGGGCAGGTCTCCCCCCAGGCTCATCTCTACCAACTGATCCAGGGCCTTAAAGGCATATTCCGCGTGGTGGCAGATTAAGAGCAAATCGCAGCCAGCCAGGTAGGCCTGCACCGCGGCCTGGTCCGGGTCCAGGCTGGCGGCCAAGGCGCCCATTTCCAGGTCATCGCTGAGCACCAGCCCCTGGAAACCGAGTTCGGTGCGTAAAAGGCCCTGGATGACCGCTGGGGAAAGGGAGGCCGGATTTTGGGGGTCCAAGGCGCTGAACACGGCATGGCAGACCATGATGCCGGCAACCCGGGTCTCAATAGCCTGGCGGAAGGGCGGCAGTTCCACAGCCTTCAGTTCCGCGCGGGAGAGGTCCACCCGGGGACGTTCACGGTGGGTGTCCAGAGTGGTGCGCCCCAGGCCTGGGAAGTGTTTGGCGCAGGCCAATATCCCGGCCTCTTGCACACCTTTGATAAAGGCCGAACCTAAACGCCCCACCTTGTCAGGGTCAGAACCCAGGCTGCGTTGAGCCATGATCC
>JASFOZ010000392.1:0-4612 GCA_050116255.1 Desulfarculaceae bacterium | reverse complement strand
AGACTATGGTCACCGTGGTATCCACCTGCATGAAATCGCGTATCAGGCGGGGCACCTGGTGGAACTCGTTGGGCACAAACAGGTTTTGCCCCCCCCGCACCAGGCTGCGGTCCGAGGAGCTGACAAACCAGGAGTAGGCATGGATGCAATGACAAATATCCTGGGCCAGGACGGTGTCCGCGGCATACTGCATGGGAAACAGGGAGAATACCTTGAGGCCGGCAAGGCCGCCGGTCCGGGCGCGGTCGGCGATTGCGCCCAGCAAGGCCGGGGGCTCGGCGGCGCCCATGCCGTGCACCAGGGTGCTGCCGTCCGCTATGGATGTCACTGCCTGTTCAGGGGTGGTCAGCTTGCGTTGGTACTCAGAGCGATACATAGGCATTCCTCGGTCTCTTGAGTCAGTTCCCAGCCGCATCAGGCCAGCTGTCTGAGGCACAATCCTTCTGGCCGCCAGTATATACTATCCCATGGGCTTTAGCTGAATTTCAGGGCCTTGAAATAGGTTAAGCCCCTGCCCTCTACCTTGGAGACAACATCTATCTTTCCTTTTTGGGAACAGCAATCCAGCTAGGACAGGGCAAAGTCCACCGCCGCCTGGGCGTGGATGCGGGTGGTGTCAAACAGGGGCGCGGGTGAGTCCGAAGGCTTGACCAGCAAGGGGATCTCGGTGCAGCCCAGCACCACTCCCTGGGCTCCGGCCTGAGCCATCTCTGCGATGATGCGGACATACTCCTGCCGGGAGCTGTCGCTAAGCTCTCCCAGGCAGAGCTCCTCAAAAATGACCCGGTTTACATACTCCCGGTCAGCGGGCGGGGGGATGATCACCTCCAGCCCATAGTTTTCCTCCAGGCGGGCTCCATAGAAATCCCCCTCCATGGTGAAACGGGTGCCCAGGAGGCCGACTTTTTTTAGCCCCTGCTTTTGCACCTCTTTGCCGGCGGCATCGGCAATGTGGATCAGGGGCACTGACACCGCCTGCTGCAGGGCCGGAGCGACCTGGTGCATGGTGTTGGTGGCGATGAGCAGGCAGTCGGCGCCGCCTTGCTCCAGGAGCCGGCCTTGCGCGGTCAGGCGTTGAGCGATCTCTTCCCAGGCCGATCCTTGCAGGAGTTCTTCCAGCTCCTGAAAGTCAAAGGAGTACATCAGTATCTTGGCTGAATGCAACCCGCCCAGGCGCTCTTTTACCAGCTCATTTATGATGCGGTAGTACTCCAGGCTGGATTCCCAGCTCATACCGCCCAAGATGCCGATGGTCTTCATTTAGTGCCGTCCTTATATGGGGATAGAGGGGTTTTGTAAATACTTATGGTCTAGAACAAACGAGGAGGTGTCAAGTCAGATCAGATTATAAAAGGTGTCCCGCTGACAGGCAGCATAACCCATGTCCTGGGCCAGATGCACCATTTCTTCGCGGGTGAGGCGGAAAGAGGCGCCGGCGGCAGCCACCACGTTTTCTTCGATCATGGTGGAGCCCAGGTCATCGGCGCCAAAGGCCAGGGCGGTCTGGGCGATCTTGGCGCCCTGGGTCACCCAACTGGCCTGGATGTGATCGAAGTTGTCCAGAAACAGGCGGGATACGGCCAGCATGCGCAAGTATTCCACCGCCGTGGCCGGGGGCAGATGGCTGAGGGCGGTGTTGGCGGGCTGAAAAGTCCAGGGAATGAAAGCGGTGAACCTGCCCCGTCCCTGGACCAAGCTCTGGTCCTGCAACTGTCGCAGGCGGTCCAGATGTTCGATGCGTTCGGCCGGGGTTTCCAGGCTGCCGAACATCATGGTGGCGCTGGTGTTCAGGCCCCGGGCATGGGCCTGGGCCTGGACCTCCAGCCACTGCGCTGTATTGCATTTACCCGGCGCGATCAGGCGGCGCACCCGGTCCACCAGGATCTCGGCCCCGCCTCCGGGGATGGAGCCCAGCCCCGCCTCTATGAGCCGGTCCAGGGCCTCTGCAATGGAGACGCCCGCCAGGCCGGCCAGATGCACCACTTCCGGCGGAGAGAGCCCATGGATGTGTATGGGGTGGTTCTGTTTTATAAAGCGGAACATGGCGCAGACATCCTCCAGGCCCATATCAGGATTCAGTCCGCCCTGGATCAGTATCTGGGTGCCGCCCAGGGCCAGGGTCTGGTCTATTTTTTCGCCCAGCTCTTCCCGGGTGAGGATGTAGCCTTCGGCGTTACCGGGGGCGCGGAAAAAGGCGCAGAAACGGCATCCGCTCAGGCAGATATTAGTGAAATTGATGTTGCGGTCCACCACATAGGTGACCAGGGGCTGGGGATTGTGGGTCATACGGCAGTCATGGGCCAAGCGGCCCAGGTGCAAAAGGTCAGCCTCTTGCAGCAGGCAGAGGGCCTGGCTGGGGGATAGCCGTCGGCCCTGCCGGGCGCTGTCCCTGGCCTGTTCCAGGCCTGGGCCCCCTGGGGCAGGACCGGGCCTGGGAGGGGCGGCGTTTTGTGTAGAATGGTCTGCTTGCATAACCAAACCGCGGTGACAAACTGCAAAATGACCACCTGGTCACATCGGGTCCAAAAAAAATAGAACGGTTAATTCTATGCCCAGCTTGGGGGGCCTGCAACCGGTTTTCCCGGAATGAAAAAGGCAGGGCAAAGGCCAATACCAGTGGGGAGCCGGGCTAGGTCCGGCCTGGATTGAGTGGAAACTTAAGGCGCAAAACCGTACACTGGGCTAAACCCATGGAGGGTGATGCCCATGCCCAGTCCCCAGGGCCAGACCATAAGCCTGTGTGTGATCGCCAAGGACGAGGAAAAATGGCTGCCCCGTTCCCTGGCCAGCGCCCGTCCTTTTGTGGATCAGATAGTCTTGGTGGACACCGGTTCCAGCGATGCCACTGTAGAGATAGCTCGCTCCTTCCAGGCTGAGGTCTATTTTCATGCCTGGGAAAAGGATTTTGCCAAACACCGCAACCAGTCCATGTCCTATGCCAAGGGGGATTGGATTCTAATTCTGGACGCTGACGAGGAACTGGACCCCAAAAAGGCGCCCAATCTGCCCCTGGTGGTGGATGTACAAGACTGCGACAGCTTTTTTTTGGAGCTATCCCATCTGGGCCCGGACGGAGTGGCCACCCAGCAATGGACCCCCCGGCTGCTGCGGGCCGCGGCCGGGCTGCGCTTTGAGGGGCGCATCCATGAGCATTTAACCGGCGGGGAGGGAAAGGCCCTGCGGGCACCGGTGAATATCATTCATCACGGTTTTGCCCTTAGCCCCGAGATCATGGCCCAAAAGGCCAAACGCAACCTGGAGTTGCTCAAAAAGTGGGCCCAGGAGGAGCCGGAAAATATCTCCGCCCACACCTACCTGGCCCAAACCCTCATCACCTGGCCCGAGACCGCGGGCCAGGCCCTGGAGGCGGGGCTGAGGGCCCTGGCCCTGGCCAAGGAAAAGGGAGTGTCCCGCCGTTATCTGCCCCGCATCTATCATCCCCTTTTGATAGCCCTCACTCACCAGAAGGACTATAAGACCTTGATCGCCTGCGCTCAGGAATGCCTGGCCTTGCTGCCGGATTATCCCGATCCTTTGTATTCCCTAAGCTGGGCCCATCTGCAGATGCAAAACTGGGATGAGGTCTGCCGGGCCGCCCGCCGCTTCATGGTGCTGCAAGACCGCTGGCAAGAGCATGATCTTGAATACCCTTATACCCAAAACCTCACCTTGAACCTCAAGGAGCCGGTGCTGGAGCGCTGGGTTTATGCCGCCGGCCGTATGGGACAGGACGCCGAGGCCAACCAGGTCTTTGAGAGGCTGCTGGGGGAAAGGGCGGCGGAGCAGCCTGCCTTGCGGGCGGTGTCAGGGCTGGACCGCGCCGGCAACCAGGCATTGGCCCGGGACCTGGCCTCGCTGGCCGTGGATCGCCACCCTGAGTGGGAATGGCCCCGCCAGTATCTGACCCAAATAGGAGGAGGCAGTGAAGCCTGATTCAATCGAGTTAATCCGGGAGCTGAGCCAGGCAAACGGCGCCCCTGGGTTTGAGGATGAGGTGAACCAGATCATCCGCAGGTTCAGCGGGGATTTTTGCAGCCTGGAAGAGGACAACCTGCGTAATCTCTATCTGAGCCGGCAGGGGGAGAGGGCCGGCGGCCCTGCGGTTATGATCGAAGCCCATTCCGACGAAGTGGCCTTTATGGTGCAGTCCATCAACCCCAACGGCGCCCTGCGCCTTGTACCCCTGGGAAGCTGGCTGCCGGCCACGGTGCTGGCCCAGCGGGTGCGGGTTCTAAGTTCCCGAGGTCAATACCTGCCCGGGGTGGTGGCGGCCAAACCGCCCCATTTTCTGGACCCAGGCCAGCGGGACCAGGCCGTGAAGCTGAAAGACATGACCATAGACCTGGGGGCCACTTCAAGGCAGGAGGTGACAGAACGGCTGGGCATAGAACCCGGTGCGCCGGTGCTGCCGGAATCGAGCTTCCATTTTGACTCTGAACGCGAGGTCATATTGGGCAAGGCCCTGGACAACCGTTTGGGATGCGCGGCAGTGGCCGAGACCATGCAGGCCTTGCAGGGTTTGGATTTAAAGGTCAGGCCGGCGGGGGTAATATCCACCCAGGAAGAAGTGGGTGCCAGGGGGGTTCAGGTGGCGGTACGCCGGGTTCAGCCG
>JASFOZ010000391.1:0-4613 GCA_050116255.1 Desulfarculaceae bacterium | reverse complement strand
AGGTACCCATAGTCCAGGTGTTCAGGTACTTTTCCTGTTCTTCAGTCAAAGTGTCAATGCCCACATTCAAAGCCGCCAATTTCAGACGGGCCACCTCGGCATCTATTTCCTTGGGCACTCCGTAGACTTTGTTCTCCAGGTTGTCGGCATTGGCCTTCATAAACGCCGAACACAATGCCTGGTTGGCAAAGCTCATGTCCATGACGCTGGAGGGATGGCCCTCAGCCGCGGCCAAGTTTATCAAGCGGCCCTCGCCCAGAACATAAACCCTGTTTTGGTTTTTCATGGTGTGTTCGATCACAAAGTCGCGAATCTCTCTGGTCTCAGTGGTAATCTCAGCCAGGCCCTCCAAGTCCAGCTCCACATTGAAATGGCCGCTGTTGGCCACAATGGCGCCGTCCTTCATGGTCTCAAAGTGCTCTTTGCGGATTACATGGATATCGCCGGTGACCGTGCAGAAGAAGTCCCCGATCTTTGCCGCCTCGGCAATGGGCATCACCTGGTAGCCATCCATGACCGCCTCCAGGGCCCGCAGTGGGTCCACCTCGGTGATGATCACCTTGGCCCCCAAACCGGACGCCCGCATGGCCACTCCGCGTCCGCACCAGCCATAGCCGCAGATCACGAAGTTGGAACCGGCCACCAGGCGGTTGGTGGCCCGGATCATGCCATCCACAGTGGATTGACCGGTGCCGTAGCGGTTGTCAAACAGGTGCTTGGTGTCAGCATCGTTCACAGCCACGATGGGGTAGGCCAAGACCCCGTCAGCGGCCATGGCCCGCAAGCGGATTACGCCGGTGGTGGTCTCCTCCGTGCCTCCGATAATGTTCGCCTGCAGGTCTTTGCGCTCGGAATGAATGGTGGAGACCAGATCAGCGCCGTCATCCATGGTGATGTGGGGACTGGCATCCAAAACCGCATTGATATGCTGGTAATAGGTCTGGTTGTCCTCGCCCTTGATGGCAAAAACCGAAACGCCTTCATGCTCCACCAGGCTGGCGGCCACATCGTCCTGGGTGGACAAGGGGTTGCTGGCGCAGACAAACACCTGGGCCCCGCCAGCCTTAAGGGTAGCGGCCAGGGATGCGGTTTCGGTGGTCACATGCAGGCAGGCCGCCAGGGTCACGCCCTTTAGGGGCTTTTCTTTTTCAAAACGCTGGCGGATCTGTTTGAGAACCGGCATGGACCGCGCCGCCCATTCTATGCGCAGCCGTCCCTTTTCCGCCAATCCCCGGTCTTTAACGTCGTAATTCATAGTGTTTCTCCAAACATAGAAAGGGCCCGCCCAAGTTTGAGCTAAAGCCCCAATTTTGGCCTAAAGGCCTAATTCTGCTTTTAATGCTTCTGCCTTGTCCGTCAACTCCCAGGTAAAGCCCTCCTCCTCACGTCCAAAATGGCCATAGGCGGCGGTCCGCTTAAAGATAGGGCGTTTCAGGTCAAGCTGGGAAATTATGGCCGCGGGTCTAAAATCGAATATTTTGCGCACCGCATCCGTGATTTTGGTGGTGGACACCTTGCTAGTGCCATAGGTGAAGACCAATATTGAAACCGGCTCAGGCACACCGATGGCATAAGCGATCTGGACCTCACATTTATCGGCCGCGCCCGCGGCCACGATGTTTTTGGCCACATAGCGGGCGTAATAGGAACCGGAACGGTCCACCTTGCTGGGGTCTTTGCCGCTGAAGCAGCCGCCGCCATGGGAGCCCTGACCGCCATAGGTGTCAACGATGATTTTACGGCCGGTCAAACCGCAGTCACCCTGGGGTCCGCCCACCACAAAGCGGCCGGTGGTGTTGATGAAAAACTTGGTGTCCCCATCCAGCATCTCCGCAGGTATCACCTTTTTGATGACCTCTTCGTTAATGGCTTCTTTCAATTTTTCATAGCGCACGTCAGGGCTGTGCTGGGCTGCGATGACCACCGCCTCAACCCTCTTGGGGGTGTGTTCCTCATACTCAATGGTCACCTGGCTTTTGCCGTCAGGGCGCAAAAACCCCACGGCGCCGTTTTTGCGGACCTTGGCCAAACGCCGGGCCAGCTTGTGGGCAAAGGCTATGGGCATGGGCATCAACTCGGGGGTCTCGTTGCAGGCATAGCCGAACATCAACCCTTGATCGCCGGCGCCCTGCTCTCCAAACATGGCGGTGTCTGAGTTCACGCCCTGGGCAATGTCCGGAGATTGTTTGTCAATGCTGGTTATCACAGCGCAGGTCTCCCAGTCGAATCCCATGGAGGAATTGTGATAACCGATGTCGCGTATGGTGGAACGCACCACATCTGGTATGTCCACATAGGTCTGGGTGGTCATCTCTCCTGCAACCACGGCCATGCCGGTGGTGACCAGGGTTTCACAGGCCACCCGGCTCTCTGGATCTTCCTTGAGCATGGAGTCCAGGATGGAGTCGGAGATTTGATCGGCAACCTTGTCTGGGTGGCCTTCGGTGACCGACTCGCTGGTGAATAAATAACTTGAGCTTCCCATTACTTTTTCTCCCTGTTATGAAGAATTGATCTGCTTTTTTCTCTCACCTGCAAACTGGTAAAAGCGCCTCTTTATTTGTCCTGGGGCATTTTTTTAGATAAAAAACCAAGCCACACCGCCGGATTCGGCTTCTGCCCACAGGCGCCTCCCTCAGGGCTGGGCCGGCGCCGAGGGTTTCACCGCCTCTATGGCAGCCGAAGCGATATACTGTTCCGCATGCAAGCCCGGCACCCATTCGGCGATAAAGTCGCGGCTGCTTTGGTCTACCTTTATGCTGATATCAGTAAAGCCCGCCCGGTCCAGCAACACCCTTAGCTCATCAACCTTCACAGCCCCGGCCACGCATCCGGTCAGTAATGTTTCATCATTGGTTATCTCAGGGGGCATATCTCTAAGAGCCACCACGTCCAATATGGCCAGCCTGCCCCCTGGCTTCAGGACACGGTGAGCCTCTTTAAAAACACTCGGCTTATCCGGGGAAAGGTTGATAACGCAGTTCGACAAGACCACATCCGCCACCTGGTCTTCCACCGGAAGCTCCTCTATCTTGCCCAACCTGAACTCAACGTTGTTTTTGCCGGCCCGAGCCGCATTATCCTTGGCCTTGTCCAACATCTCCGGAGTCATGTCCACGCCAATCACCCGCCCTTGGGTGCCGACGCGGGCCGAGGCCAGCAAGGCGTCCAGTCCGGCCCCGGAGCCCAAATCCAGCACTACCTCTCTTTCCTTCAGGCCGGCGAAGGTTACGGGATTGCCACAGCCCAGACCCAAATCAGCCTCCCGGGGCACAGAGGAAAGTTCTGTTTCGTTGTAGCCCAAACGGGTTGACCCTGCTGAAGAGGGCCCAAAGCCCGGGCCCTCGCCGTTCTCCGGCTCCATGTCCACGGCCAGGGCCACCTTGGCGTAACGCTCCTGCACCCGGCTGCGCACCTGGTCGTGATCAAGCATGGATACGGGCTGTGGTTCACCGGAGAGGGTTTCAGCTATGCCCGTGGATTGTTTGACTCCCGGTTTGAGGAGGCCGGTAATGGTCTCCAAGGCCACAGGGTTGACCCAGAAATCAACATTACGGCCCCTGCGCTCCATACGCACCAAGCCGGAGCGGAAAAGCTCTTTGAGGTGGTGAGAAACCGTAGAAGGGGCGATATCCAGGCCGTCTCCGGCTTCACTGGCGTGGCAACGGCCCTCATGGGCTGCCGACCACACCGTACCCGGGGGACAAATCTCCAAAAGCCGCAGAAAAATCTGCAAGCGGTTGGGATTTCCCAGGGCCTTGAACATGTCGGCCAGGGACTCGACCTGGTTGTTTTGATGATTCGACATTAATCGAAATATATAGGAAAATCTCGATATGTCAACAAGGCAGGTGTAAAAGCCCAAAAATGAGATTAGTCGCCTTTATTTAATAAATAAAATAGCTTATGCTATTAAAACCTAATGGCTTAGGGCAGCCAAGAGAAAAACAGTTTGCATTTTTTGGGCCTCTATTCGGAATCCCATGGCCGGCTGGATCACAAGGTCTCATGCCGGCCAGGCCCAAGAAGGGATTGGGGCCTCGGGTTGTTCCGAAGCCAGCTGAACCTCTAATTCAAGGCCAAGTTATCAATAAGGCGGGTTTCGCCCACCCAGGCGGCCACGCACATCCGGGCGGGGCGGTCGATATCTTGCAGCCGTTCCAAGGTTTGGGTATCTACAACCTCCACATATTCCACCCGCACGCCGGGCGTGCCCTCCATCTCCGCCCGGGCGGCCCCAATCAGGGCGGCGGCGTTTCTTTCGCCCTCAAGGGCGGCCTGATGCGCCTGGTTGAGGCCTCTGCACAGGCAAAGGGCCTGCTGGCGTTCATCTGGGCTGAGGTGTTGGTTGCGGCTGCTCATGGCCAGGCCGTCAGGCTCGCGCACAATGGGCCGGCCCACCACCTCTATGCCCAGATCCAGATCTAGGGCCATGCGCTGGATCAGGCGCAGCTGCTGAAAGTCCTTTTCGCCGAAGACCGCCAGGTGCGGCCTGGTCACGTTGAACAGCTTCAGCACCACCGTGGAAACCCCGTCAAAGTGACCGGGCCGAAAATCCCCGCACAATCCCTGGCTTACCTTCTCCACGGTCACCTTGGTCTGGAAACCCGAGG
>JASFOZ010000390.1:0-4632 GCA_050116255.1 Desulfarculaceae bacterium | reverse complement strand
ACCCTGGTGGCTATGGCTGCCATCACTTATGTGGAGACCCAGGTGGCCCGCCTTGCCGGCGATCAACCCCTGGGCTCCTCCATACTGATATTCGCCCTGATCAACCTCAACGCCATTCTGCTGCTGCTGTTGCTTTTCTTGGTCTTCCGCAACGTGGTGAAGTTGATGATGGAGCGGCGCCGGGGTTTGCTGGGCGCCAGGCTGCGCACCAAGCTAGTGGCCGCCTTTGTGCTTTTATCCTTGGCTCCGACCATCATCTTGTTTTTCGCTGCCTATCAGTTTGTGAGCACCTCCATAGAATATTGGTTTTCAGCCCAGGTGGAGCGGTCTTTGTTCGAGGCGGTGGAGGTGAGCGAGTCTTTCAATAATCATTTTAAAGAGAACACCGCCTACTTTGCCGGCCGCCTGGCCCAGGATCTGGGTGCCAGAGGAATGAGTCTGCGCAGACCCAGCAAAGAATTGACCTCGTTTGTGGAGTCGCGGCGGAGCTTCTATGATCTGGCTGCAGTCAGGATTTTTGCAGCCGATATGACCGAGTTGGCCTTTGTCACTCAAAGCGGCACCCATGTAAGGCATCTGGAAGGTTTCCCTTTGGATCTGGTTAACCGCGCCCTAACCAAAAAACAGGCGCTCACCCACGTTCAGACCGCACCGGCGGGCGATTTTGTGGCCGCGGTATATCCCATCGCCAAGGATAAGGCTGGCCCGGGACAGCAGGCGTTGGGGGCGGTGGTGGCATTCAAGTTCCTGCCCCGGGAATCCTTGGCCCGGGCCGCTGCTATAAAAAAGGGCCTGGAAGGTTATCGGCAATTAAAAGGATTCAAACAGCCCATCAAAACCAACCAGTACATCACCCTGTCAATAGTCACCCTGCTGATAATCTTCGCCGCCACCTGGTTTGGGTTCCAGTTGGCCAAAACCATCACCGTACCCATCATGGAATTGGCACAGGGCACCCAGCGCATCGCCGGAGGCGATTACGACTTTTTTATAAACATGGAAGGCCCTGATGAGATCGGCACCCTGGTAAACGCCTTCAACCGCATGACCGCCGATCTCAAGACCAGCAAGGCCCGCTTGGACGAAGCCCAAAACGAAATGCAGCGCACCAACCTGGAGTTGGAGCAACGCCGCCGCTACATGGAAGTGGTGTTGGCCAACGTGGCCGCCGGTGTAATCTCGATGGACGCCGATGGTATAGTCACCACCTTCAATCCCTCTGCCGAACGTCTGCTCAAGGTTCAGGCCCAGAAAGTGGTGGGGCGGCATTGGACGGAGTTGGTGACTGCCGAGCACCGGAAGCTGGCAGAGGGCCTGTTGACCGGCCTTTTGCCCGGGGCCCGCACCACGGTTAATAAGCAGATCAAGGTCAATGTGGGTGGTGAGTACTTGAGCCTTATGGTTCATGTGAGCCTGTTAAGGGACGAGGCTGGTAAGGATATGGGTATGGTTGTGGTCTTTGAAGACTTGTCCGAATTGGAAAAGGCCCAACGTATGGCCGCCTGGCGGGAGGTGGCCCGGCGTATCGCCCATGAAGTGAAGAACCCTTTGACTCCCATCAAACTATCGGCCCAGCGCCTGATCCGGCGCTATGGAGAGAGGCTGTCCACAGACGGCGCTGTATTTGAAGAATGCACCGGCACCATTGTGCACCAGGTGGAGGAGTTGCAGCGCCTGGTTAATGAATTTTCCACCTTTGCCCGCCTGCCTTCGGTCCGGTTGGGGCCTGCGGACCTGGTGACCATCTGTGAGGATGCCTTGGGTCTTTACCGGGGCGGTCACCATGACATAAGCTTCGAGTTGGAGTGCGAGGAGGGAGTGCCCGCCTTTGATCTGGACCGTGAGCAGATGCACCGGGTGCTGATCAATCTGCTGGACAACGCCGTGGCCGCAGTGGAGACTACCCAGCCCCCGCGCCAGGTGGTGGTGAGGCTTTCCTACGATGAGATACTGAAGATCGTGCGCCTGGAGGTGGAGGACAGCGGACCCGGTGTACCCGCCGGGGACAGGCTAAGGCTTTTTGAGCCTTATTTTTCCACCAAAAAGGGCGGGACCGGTTTGGGTTTGGCGATTGTGAGCACCATTGTGGCTGACCACAACGGGTACATCAGGGTTCAGGACAATCAGCCCCGGGGGACCCGCTTTATTATAGAGCTGCCGGCCCGGGGCGCGCGCGCCGGCGGCCTGGAGGCCGTATGAGCGGTCACGTTCTGATCACCGACGACGAACAGGCCATCTGCAACTCGCTGAAGGGCATCTTGGCGGACGAGGGCTATGAAGTCAGCATCGCCCATGATGGTGAGCAGGCCCTGCGTCTGGTTGAGGAAGAGGGGCCGGATCTGGTGCTTTTGGATATCTGGATGCCCGGCCCTGACGGCCTGGAGGTGCTGGAAAAAATCAAAGGCCGCCGGCCCACCATGCCCGTGGTGATGATATCAGGACATGGTACCGTGGAGACCGCGGTCAAGGCCACCCGGCTGGGTGCTTTTGATTTCATAGAAAAACCGCTGGATATGGACAAGATCCTGGTGGCGGTGCGAAACGCCCTGGAGATCAGCCGCCTGGCCGAGGAGAACCTGCTGCTGAGGGCCAAGGCCGAACCCCCTCAACTCACCGGCAACAGCCCTGCCCTGCAGAAGGTGCAGCAGGCCATGGAGAAGGTGGCCCCCACCGAGAGTTGGGTTTTGATCACCGGCGAGAATGGCACCGGCAAGGAACTGGTGGCCCATTCCATCCACCGCTTGAGCAATCGGGCGTCCATGCCCTTTGTGGATGTGAACTGTGCGGCCATTCCTGAGGAACTCATTGAAAGCGAGCTTTTCGGGCATGAGAAGGGGGCCTTTACCGGCGCTTCCAGCCGTAAACGGGGGAAATTCGATCTGGCCCATCAGGGGACCTTGTTCCTGGACGAGATAGGCGACATGAGCTTTAAAACCCAGGCCAAGATCCTGCGTATCCTTCAGGAGCAACGTTTCGAGCGGGTGGGCGGCACCCGCACCATAAAAGTTGACGCCCGCGTAATCGCGGCCACCAACAAAGACCTGCCCTCTGAAATCAAGGCCGGGCGCTTTCGCGAAGACCTTTACTACCGTTTGAATGTCATCCCCATCCAACTTCCTCCGTTAAGGGATAGGCCAGAAGATATCCCTCTGCTGGTCCAGGAGTTCCTGGCCGAGATAGGGGCCAAAACCCACCGGGATGTAAAAAACTTCGCACCCGAAGCCCTGGAGATGCTCAAGGCCCACACCTGGCCCGGCAACGTGCGCGAGCTGAAAAACTTGGTGGAGCGTCTGGTTATTCTAAGCCCGTCCGAAACCATTGGACTGGCGGACCTGCCCGCAGAGCTGAGCCAGACGGATAGCATTCGGACCGGGGGAGGCAAACTTCTGGATCTGAGCGATTTCAAAGAAGCCCGCGCCGCCTTTGAAAAGCAATACCTGGAGCAAAAGCTGAGGCAATATGGCGGAAACGTCAGCCAGACCGCAGAGGCCATCGGCCTGGAGCGCTCCCATCTCCACAAAAAGCTCAAATCCTTGGGGATTAGACACGGCAGCAACGGCGATTAAGGCCCCAAGCCGATTTTCAGGCTAAAGGATGTGGCCGCCCAGGCGTTGCCAAAGAAGGTCCCGGCCCAAACCCGTGGTTGCCGAAACCGGGATGGGCTGGGAGTCATAGGCTGCCAGGCGGGGCAACAGCTTGGCCAGCCGGGCGGACCTCTTATTATTCGACAGCTTGTCCGTCTTGGTCAGGGTGATCAGCGCCGGTATGGCGTGGGCGTTTAAGTAATCCAGCAGCATCAGGTCTTCCACCCCGGGATCGCGGCGGATATCAAGGATAACCACCACGCAGGTGAGGGTGGGCCTGCCGCTGAGATAGGTCTCCACCATGCGGCGCCAGCCGGCCTTGACCGCCTTGGGCACCTTGGCGAATCCGTATCCGGGCAGATCCACCAAACGGAACTGGTCCTGGTTGATGCTGAAGAAGTTTATCTGTTGAGTCCGGCCCGGGGTGGAGGATATACGCACCAGCTTACGCCGCTGCAACAGGCGGTTGATTAAGGAGCTTTTTCCCACATTGGACCGCCCGGCAAAGGCAGCTTCCGGGGGGCCGGCAGGGGGGTAGCCCTTGGCGTCCACCGCCGATGTCAGGAACTCGGCGCTTTTTATGGGGATCAGGTTTGGCACTGACTCTGGCGCTCCGTCAGATATTCACGCAAGCGCCTAAGGCCTTCCTCAATGTTCTCAAGGCTGTTGGCGTAGGAAAAACGCAGAAAACCCCGGCCTCCGGGGCCGAAATCGCGCCCTGGCGTGCAGGCCACCCCCGCCGTTTCCAAGATATCAAAGGCCAGGCCATAGTCATCAGGATCGATATGATCACAGCGGGCCAGGACATAAAAGGCCCCGGTGGGGATGACCTTGATGCCAAAGCCCAGGTCCTTGAGTCCCTGCACCAGGCGCAGGCGGCGGGCATTGTATTTCTCCTGCATGCGTTTGCAATCAGCCTCGGCTTCTTTCAAGGCGGCCACTCCCGCCCATTGGGCCACGGAGGGCGCACATATGGCGAAGTTCTGGTGCATCTTCTGCAAGGGACGCATGTAGTGTTCCGGGCTGATCAGGTACCCCAGCCTCCACC
>JASFOZ010000389.1:0-4635 GCA_050116255.1 Desulfarculaceae bacterium | reverse complement strand
ACGCGTACCTGTCAACCCCTGCTGGTCATAGGATGGGCAGGAGTATTTGACTCAGCGGGGCACCACGATCACTGTGGGCCGGGGACGCACCACAAAAGCGGGGGGATGCACCGGCCTCACCACCACATGGCGGTGATACCTCGGGGGAGCAGGAGCCACCACACAACCCGATAAAAGAAACATCGTCACAACCAGCAGGCAGCTCAGGGTCTTGATCCACATTGTTCTTCCTCCGCTGCGGGCGCCTGGACCTTGGGACCGCCAGGCCGCCGCTTTTTATTTAAAAGCAATAGGCATCGTTACTTTTAAAAAAAAGGCACCCAAATGCCGAACCCAATTGACATATGATGTCTAACCGGACGCTTATGCACCCGCCTTTTCCAGCGGTGCGGGCGGTGGTGCCGCTTAGGGACGTAACAGGGAGCCCGGTCCACCACGATCACCCTGGGCGCAGGCACTGCCCTCCTTGGCACCACCACCACCTTAACCACGGGCCGCCGGTGCCAGGGGTGGGCCCAGGCCGGTGCTGCCGCCGTTAAAAGCAGGGCCGCCACCGCAATCGTCAGGGCTGTCTTTTTCATTTCACACCTCCTTGATCAAAGCGGCGCCGCAGGGGCGGGCGCCCCCACTGACGGGCCTTGAACTGCCGGAATAAATGACGCAATTTCTGAAAACGCTCTCTTCCTAAAACCTTACGCACGTCCAGCAGGAATCGGGACTGAATCAAGGCGATCTGGGCCCTGGCCTCGGCCAACTTCTTGAAATGGGCCTCGAGGGCGGCCTCGTCCAGATTGTCCCTTTCAAACTGGGTGTCTATAAAGACCTGGGCCTGCCGGATGGTGCTCTTATGGTGAATCCTCTGTTGCTGCATCTGCACAAAAAGGTCGTCCAGCTTGATCTTGTCCTGGGGGGTTAGTCCCAACTCCTGGGACATCTGGGGCACATGCCACCACTTACCCGGCGGGGGCAAGGAGCCGCCTTTGGCCCCGGCCAGATGAGGCACACATATAAGCAGCAATGCCAAAACCACTCCCACTGAATTTCTCAACATGGTCTCCCCTCCTTGGAGATGGCTGACACGTCTTCGTCAGAAGACGGTGATACGAAATCCATAAAATCCTGATCCAGGCCCAGGTAGGTTTCCCCCAGGACAAAGGCCTGGAAGGGAGAGAAGGTCTCCACATCCTCCATGGCCATGACTGTACTCAAGGGCTGATCCTCAGAGAACATCGCCTGGGATTCGTTGCTCAAAGTTGAAGGTTGCCTTTGCCCCGGTCCCAGCCAGAGGCTGAACAGGAACACACATGCCGCGGCCATTCCCGCAGCCAAGGGAAGGCGCCAGGCCCAGCGCCCTGCCAGCGACGGCTGCCGGTCCGGCAAGGTGAAGCGGCGCGGCGGCGCTGGAGCCAGGTCCCGGGACATCTTGCCCAGGCCGGCGACCTGGCTGGCAATTTGTTCTGCCTGGGCGGCGCAATCCGGACAAGCCTTCAGGTGCTCGGCGACCTCCTGGGGAAGGCCGGGCTCGTTCAGGGCCGCCGCAATGATCTGCTCTTCTGCCAAATGCTGTTTGGCGCTCATGGGTAACTCTCAATCATCTCGGTTAGGACAGGGGTTTTTCTCAATTTGGCCACTGCCCGGTAAAGATGGGTCTTCACCGCGCTGGGGCTCTTGTCCAGGGCCTCGGCTATCTCATGTATCCGGAGCTGATCCATAAAACGCAGGGTGAAGACTTCCCTTTCCATGCGGGGCAAGGCATCCTTGAAGTCTTTTACTTGGCCCCAGAACTGATGGCGCATGGCTGAATCCAAAGCCGAGTCTACTGGTTGGGCCTCGGGCTCGGCGGCATAATCTTCATCTTGGTGGTCGCTGGAGACGAATATTTTTAATACTCTGTTTTTTCTGTAAAAGTTCTTGACGGTGTTGATGGCGATGCTGAACAGCCAGGACTTAAAGGACCCGGGGTCTTTCAGCCGGGAGACATTGCGGAAGGCTTTTAGGAAAACCTCCTGGCTGAGATCTTCGGCATCAGGTGCGGAGAAGGTGCGAAAATAGGCCATACGGTAAATATCTCCCCAAAACATGTCCACCAATTGCTCAAATGCCCCCTGGTCTCCATCCCGGGCCATTCGAGCCAGCGCCTCCACCACGCGCCCGTTGCGGTTGCCCTTCTTGTCTTCAGGCCTGGTCGCTGAACTCTGAACTCTCGGGTGATTCAATTGCTTCCTCGGGCTTTTGGAGGCCATTTGACCTTTAAGACACAGGAGGCTGGCGTTTGGTCTACATTTTTTTGGGAAAAATCTTATTTATGCTAGGAACTAACAGAGATTGTGGCGCGATCCCTTGCCCGGCAGGCATTTTAATCCATGCAGGCCACTGTTTAGGGCCAAAGGAAAATAAATTTGAATTACAAATACTTAAATAGCATATGTCAAAAAGGAGAGAGGCCGTCCCCAACAACCGACGCCACCGTCACCACCCGGCCGCCCATATCTGGGCATCATGGCCTGGAATCATTCCAAATGCAGCCTCATTGATCGATCAGGGGGAATCAGCCTGCCCGGGGTTACTCCTTTTTGGCAGAAGGCGGCAGTAAGATGTAAAAATAGGTCCCATCTTCATCAGTAGAGCTAAAAGACACCTCGGCCTGGAGGTAGTTCTCGCCGATCAGCTTCATGCTGTAGGTCCCCAGGCCCCGGCCCAGGCCCTCCTTGGTGCTGAACGAACGCTGGAATATCTGCAGGGCGATGTCCTCGGGAATGACCCCGGGGTTGTGAACCCAAAATCCGGGCCGGTCCTGGCGCCACTCAAACCCAGCGGTCACAATCCCGCCCTCATCCACCGCTTCCAGGGCGTTTTTCACCATGTTGGCCAGCACCCTGAGCAGCAGGGTGATGTCCACGGTCATCCAGGCTTCAGAAGGGGCTGTCTTGGTCAGGAATTTCCGGCCGCTGGCAGCATCATGGCCGGCAAATATGTTCTCCAGGCTGCTCAAGACCTCTGAGGCATGGACCAATGCCGGTAATACCTTCAGCTCCCCCCTTTCGGCTTCGATCAGCACCCGGTGGTCCTGAATCTCCTGTTGCAGACGCTCAACCAGATCTGCGACACGGGGGGTCAAGTACTTAACATCCCGTTGTAATTCCCCTTGTATCAACTCCAGGTAACCCCGCAAACCGCCCACGATATTCAGCAGGTCATGAAAAAATATCCTCTCCAAGGCCTGATGCCGCTTACTGGCGCTGATGTCCTGGAGCACAAAGGCAAGGACCTTGTTGTCGCCGACGGTCACGGGAGTGGATCTAACCTTGAACTCCAAGGCCTCCAGACGGCCATCCACGCGCCGGGTCAACAGACACTCGCCCTCCGCGGGCGCATTCTGACTCTGACTGGCCAGAATGGCCAAAACCGCTCCGCACTTGGAGCAGTGGCGCGAGGTTCCACACCCGTCCGGGCCCTCTGGGTAATGCACGCAACTGAGTATCTCGCCTGGCCGCCTGCCCAGGCATTCACTCACATCAAGCCCCATGGTTTTTAAAAACGTCTCATTGGCGGCCAAGGCCTGGCGCTGCGGGTTCAGGATCACCACAAACCCGTCCACCGCCTTAAGCACGGTATGCACCACCGGGTCCTCAATAATCTTCTCCACCAACTGCTCCACCTGCTTGCTGCTGGCTCTTTCTGCGGGTGCAAAATGGGTGTCCTTCGCCTTCTGATTGGATTTCTTCATGCTCCTGCTTTGCATAGAGGCCCTCAATGCATTCGGTGTTTAACAACGCACCTGTTCTCTGGTCAGGGTGGCAGCCGAATGACATTGTACTGGTCTTTCAGGGATGAAACCTGGATTTTTAATCCGGGTTGAGGCAGGACTTTTGGGGCGCCCTCATGGCCAAAGAAGATATATATAACAATATTAATTAATTATAAATAAGATCGTCACTCAAAAACAAGTCAATAACTTCTGCCACCGGTCCTTGTTGTTCAGCAGCCGCCAATTGCAACGCTCCCCAGGCGCTTGGGGCCACCAGCCCTAGACCGAAGCCAAAGACTCAGGCAAAAATCTCACCCAATTAACTTGTCAGATTATTGTGTTAAATTACGGGTTTTAAATGACATCAACCCGGAGATGGCCCCGTCCCCTTACCTCTTATCAATTGTCGGCCCAATCTCCGGGTTGATGATTGCTTGGTATGATCAGCTTTTGATCTTGATCTTGGTGGTGGCTTCTTTATCTCCTTTGGGTAAGGTAAGGCTCAGAACGCCGTCTTTGTGTTTGGCCTCGATTTTTTTGTGATCCACCTCAACCGGCAACCGAAAGCTGCGGGAAAAGCTGCCGAACCGGCGCTCGAACAAATACTTGCTCACTTGCCCTTCCAGGCGCTCAGGCAGGAACCATCTCCCCCTGGTACCCCGGAGGCGCCATCACCGTACCGCCTTAACCAGTCCTGGCATGTCTCGGGGCATGCCTTTGCTTTTTTAGGGCGCCCTTTCCTCTTTGAAAGTCCTCCCGGCAGGGCCTTATCCCCATAGAGACCACCTGAGCCGGTCTTTAAAACCAAGTTTAAGATGATCGCCGTCTGGGTGAAATAGGAGAATAACCTTATTTGGAAAGGCTCAAGGCCTCAAATAGGGCTGGGG
>JASFOZ010000388.1:0-4651 GCA_050116255.1 Desulfarculaceae bacterium | reverse complement strand
ACTACGGCGTAGTCGCCTAAAGGCACCATCAAGTCTTTCACCTTTAGTTCCGCCATCTTTAGATCATTTCATTCTTTGAGGCGCCGCCAGCCTGGAGGTTGCTTTGGAGGCTCGAAGACCGGATTTTAAATATCCTGGGGGGTAATGCCTCCTGGTTTTGCCTCTCCGTCCAGGGTGACCATGCCTTCGGGGGTCAGGCCCAGCCGCCCCTGGCCCATCAGCTCCAGGGTCTGGGGGAAAATCACCCAGTCGCCCCTTTGCTTGAGACGCTCCTGGTGCTCATCGGCGATCTCTTGCAGCCGGGCGGGCTCCTGCTTGAACTCTTCCAGGGGCGCGGGCAGCTCCACGGGCAGGGGGTCGCTTAGCATCAACAAGGGGCCGCTGTCCACGCCCTGGTCGATCCACAGGGTGGAGGAACGCAGTTCCTGGCGGCCGGCGGCGATGGCGTCAAACACGGCATTGTCCCCCACAAAAAGGCGCCTGCCCTGGGCATCGGTCAGAGACAGATCCGCTGGATGCACGTTGACCCCCCGGTTCAAGGTCAAAAAGCTCATGTACCCGCCCAAGGCGATGACATCCACCTCAAAGTCTTCGCACAGGCGCTTGGCCAATACGTCAAAGGCCCGGCGGGCGGCCATGCCCTCTTTGGTCTTTACTGATAATTTGATCCCTTTTAATTCGTGAAACCGGCGGATATCATGGGAAAAGTAAGGCAGGCTGTATTCGCGGGCGATCTTCTGGCCCTGGCAGGACTCGTCCTGGGAGTCGCTGAAGATGAAAACGATCTCATAGGCGGTCTGGCTCCGCTCCAGCAAGCGGCGGATGTTGGTGCCGCTCCCGCTCATAAAGGCGGCCACCCGCATGGGCCGATGCGCGGCCCGGGGCGTATAGATGGGTTCAGATGATGCCATGGCGTCCTTTCCTTGAGGGCCTTGCCCTGATTGAGGCCTTTTCTTACTCTAGGCCCTGTGATCGACAAGGGTCAAGGCCGGGCCAAGGGCTTGCCCCGGCCCGGGCCCTCGGATAACATGATCAGCAGCACGCATTTTCCCGCCGTGCGGAGGGCTGGGCCTTGACTGACCTTATTGTGAACATGCCCCTTTGGCTGATCAAAACCCTGGCTGCGGTGCTGGGCCTGGGCTTGGTCCTGCTGGTGGGTCTTCTGGTGTCCCGGTTCTACCGCAGGCTCACCGACCGCCTGCCTCTGGAATGAATTTGGCTGGCCAAGACCCATACCAGGATCTGGACCGGGAACAGCTTGTGGCCCTGGTCCGGGAACAAGAGGCGGCCCTGGCCACCTACAAGGAAACCCTGGGCCGCATCTACCAGGAGTTCGACGCCAAGATCGAAGAGCTCTCCTTGATCCGGAGGGTCTCCGACACCTTGCGCCAGGCCGAGGACCTCAGGGGCCTGGCCACCGGCCTGGTGGAGGTGGTCATCAGCGAGCTGCCCGCAGATACGGTGAGCCTGATGCTCACCGATCCCGAGATGACCACCTTGGGGCCGGCGGCGGTCTTTTCCCGGGAATGGGAAAGGCCCCGGCGGGTGGAAAAGCCCGGGGCCAAGCAATGTGTGCCTTTGCATAAAGGGGCCCTGGGAAAAGCGGTGCGGGAGGGAAGCATCCTGCTCATTGCCGACATGGCCCAGGACCGGCCTGAGCCTTGGCCCCAAGACCTGCCCCCAGAGGCCCAGAGCCTGCTGGTTCTGCCCCTGGTGGCCCGCCAACAGATCCTGGGGGCCATGCTGCTGATAAGCCTCACCCCCAACGCCTTTGGCCAGGAGCATACCCGCACCTTGACCATTATCTGTGACCACGCCGCCCACGCCCTTATCAACGAACGGCTCATAGACCAACTGGGCGAGATCAACGAACGCCTGCTGGCCAGTGAGTTGGAGGCGCATCAGGCCCGGGAGCACCTGCAACACCTTCTGGACACGGCCAGCGACGTAATCCTCATCGCCGATCAAAAGGGCGAGATAACCTACGCCAACCAGGCGGCCGAGGACCTGGGCTTTCTCCCCCAGGACCTGATCGGCAGGCCCCTGGCTTCCTTGTTCTCCGATTCCGCCCGGGCGGACATGATCGTCTCTTCTCCGCTGCGGCACTCCGAGGAGCTGGAGCTGAAGACCCCGGCAAAGGAGACCCGGCTGGCCCTGGTGAGCACCACCCCGGTGCAGGAGACTAGCCAGATACTGGCCATCGTCCGGGACATCACCCGCCGCAAGGCCCTGGAGCGCCAGCTCATGCAGGCTGAGAAGCTGGCCAGTGTGGGGATCTTGGCCGCCGGGGTGGCCCATGAGATCGGCAATCCCTTGTCAGCCATCAGCGGCTACGCCCAACTGATGAGCAAGGACGATATCTCCGGCGAGGAGCGCACCGAGTTCGCCGATGCCGTCGCCGGGCAGGCCGAACGCATCAACAAGATCATCCGCGACCTCTTGGACTACTCCCGGCCCAGCTCCTTCAAGGGGCAGGCGGTGGAGGTGAACCAGGCCATAGAGGCGGTGCTGAACATGTTCTTCACCGAAAAACGCCTGCGCAGCGCCAACCTGACCATAAAAAAGGACCTGGCCCCGGAGTTGCCCAAGGTGAACATAGACCGGGATCAATTGCAGCAGGTGGTGCTGAACATGGTCATGAACGCAGCCCAGGCCATGGAAGAGGGCGGCGAACTCATCCTGACCACTGAGGCGCAAAAGGGCCTGGTCTGCATATCCTTTGCCGACAGCGGACCCGGCATCGCCAGGGAGCACCTGCCCCTTTTGTTTGATCCCTTTTTCACCACTAAGCCCCCGGGGCAGGGCACGGGCCTGGGACTCAGCATCTGTGAACGCATCGTTTCCCAGGCCGGCGGGCGCATACAGGTTAAGTCGCGGCCGGGCAAGGGCACCACCTTCACGGTCTGGCTGCCCCCGGTGGAAAAGGCGGCTGAGCCTGAACAGGAGAGCTGAACATGAAAATATTGGTGGTTCTGGGACACCCTGACAGAAAAAGCTTCAACGCCGCCATCGCCCACCAGGTGGTGGAGACCCTGCGCGGCCTGGGGCACGAGGTTGTCTTTAACGACCTCTACCGGGATGGGTTCAATCCCATACTGGCCAAGGACGAGATCCCCCAAGAGACTAAGCTGGACAAGGTGCTGGCCCGGCATTGCCAAGACCTGGCCCAGGCCGAGGGCATCGTCATCGTGCACCCCAACTGGTGGGGCATGCCCCCGGCCCTGCTCAAGGGTTGGATAGACCGGGTATTCCGCCCCGGGGTGGCCTATGAGTTTTTAGAAGGAGACGCCGGAGAAGGGGTGCCCAACGGCCTGCTCAAGGCCAAATCAGTGGTGGTCTTCAACACCTCCAACACCATGCCCCAGCGGGAGATGGAGGAGTTAGGCGATCCCCTGGAGACCCTGTGGAAAAATTGTGTTTTCAAGCTTTGCGGAGTCAGGGACTTTCACCGCACCACCTTTGGGGTCATTGTGATCAGCACCCAGGAGCAGCGCCAGGCCTGGCTTGAGCAGGCGGCCCAGACGGTCAGGGATGTTTTCCCGGCTGAGAAGTAGCCGGCCGCCGGGGGGGCCCGTTGTCCTTGCTGCCGTAGAGAAAATACAAAACCGGCAGAATGGCCTTTAAACTCCCGGCGCGATGACCTAAAATCTTATTGTTGCCGCCTGCGCCTCTAGACCGGAGGCTGTCGCATGAAATCTTTTCGCAAAGAGCTGTGGTTCAATGTGCCCACCCGCCGGGCCTTTATCAACATCACCCACGAGGTGGACCAGGCCCTGCGGGAAAGCGGTATCGAGGAAGGCCTGTGCCTGGTCAATGCCATGCATATAACCGCCAGCGTTTTCATAAACGACGACGAAGCCGGGCTGCATCAAGACTATGATAAATGGCTGGAGGAATTGGCGCCCCACGCCCCCACCTCCCAGTATCAGCACAACATAGGCGAAGACAACGCCGACGCCCACTTAAAGCGTCAGATAATGGGCCGGGAAACCGTGGTTGCCGTGACTGAAGGCAGGCTGGACCTGGGCACCTGGGAGCGGATCTTCTACGGAGAGTTCGACGGCCGGCGTAAAAAAAGGGTGTTGATCAAGATCATCGGCGAATAAATCCAATCAGGCTAATTGCGGACAGCCTGCACGCCCAGGGATTCCGCCCGGGATTGTAGAAGGGCGTCGCTGCCTTTCCCCGGAAAGCGGATTTATGGGTTAGGCCCCTTGGGCGGGCAGGCCCCCGGATCTGGCCTGTCCGGCCTCGTTAAAACCAATAAAGCCAAAACCGGGGTTGTCCGCATATTTGAGAATCCTAAGTCTCCTTTGCCCTTAGGCCGTTAATCAATGGCCAAGGCTTCCAAACAGCCGGCCTGGGCCTTTGATACAGACCCCCACACGTGTGCCCAGGCTCCAGGCCTTTATTGATTTAGACTAGCGGCCCGGGCGATTGTGACCAAAGGGGAGATTTTTCCCCCCGCCTTTTTGCAGCCCTTGTGGATTCTGGGCCTCCCTGGCAGTATAAGGCGAAGCTTTGGGTTAGGCGCTCGTAAAGGCCTAAAGGGCAATCCAGGTGGAATGGATATGGCAAAGGCTCTAAGCAGCAGCATAGTGGTCATCGGCGGCGGGGTTATCGGCCTGGCCACTGCCTATTACGCCGCTGG
>JASFOZ010000387.1:0-4666 GCA_050116255.1 Desulfarculaceae bacterium | reverse complement strand
ATCCAGATCCATGGCGGCTATGGCTACAGCAATGAATACCCGGTGGAGCGTCACTACCGCGATGCCCGGGTTTTCACCATCTACGAAGGCACCAGCGAGATCCAGCGCATGGTTATATCCAACAACATCCTGGGGCCGCCCATACTCAGATAGCGGCGTCAGCCTATCCGAGACAGTAGGGGGGAGTTTGACTGGGGATTGTTCAGCTGTATTTGACCAGCCCCAGTTTTTTTATGCGTGCGCAAAGGGTGGTGGGTTTCAGCCCCAAAAGTTCGGCTGCCCCTCCGGCGCCATAAATCTTGCCTTGGCAGCTCCTCAAAGCGGTGCGAAGGTTATCCTTCTGGAGCTTCTTCATCTGTTCCTCGGTCAGGATCTCAGATTCGCCACCACCCGGTTTTGCAACTGATTCCTGCCAAACTGAGTCCGTTCCGGCCTTGCCTGGGGCTAGATCGAATTCCAATGATCCCGAATCAGCCGTGATCAGCGCCCGTTCGATCACGTTTCGCAACTCCCTGACATTGCCGGGCCAATCGTAGGTTTGCAGGTGCAGGAAATTGCCCATGGTGAGGCGGGGCAGCGGCTTGCCCATTTTTTGACAGGCCGCAGTCAAGAAGTGCTGGGCCAGGGCGGGGATATCCTCTTTGCGAAACCGCAAGGGAGCTATTTGTATAGGAAAAACATTCAGCCGGTAATACAGGTCCTGGCGAAAACGCCCAGATTCCACCTGGCGTTCAAGGTCCCGGTTGGTGGAGGCGATGACACGCACATCCGCCCGGCGGGTGATGTCCTCGCCCACCCGTTCAAAGGTCCCTTCCTGTAGGACCCTAAGCAGTTTGCTCTGCACTTCAAGGGGTATCTCCGCCACCTCGTCCAGGAAAAGTGTTCCTTGGTTGGCAGCCTCGAAACGCCCGGCCCGATCCCTTACCGCACCGGTGAAGGCCCCTTTTATGTGGCCGAAGAACTCGCTTTCATATAGCTCCTTGGGAACCGAGGCGCAGTTAACCTTGATTAGGGGCTGCTTGCGGCGGCGGCTGCGTTTGTATATCTCTCTGGCCACCAGCTCTTTACCGGTGCCTGACTCACCCTGAATCATTACGCTGGCGTCGGTGGGGGCCACCAAATCAATCTGCCGCAGCACCGCCTTCAGGGCGTCGCTTTGCCCCACAATGTCACCGAACACCTCAACCTGGTTGATTTCCTCACGCAGATAGGCATTCTCCAACTCCAGCCTGACTTTGAGGTCCTCGATCTCCCCAAATGCCCGGGCATTGGCGATGGCTATAGCGGCATGATCCGCCAGCATACGCAACCACACCGCCCATTCCTGGTTGGGCTTGGCCCTTAAAAAAACCGCTAGAACCCCTAAGACCTCTCCCTGATATATCAAGGGCTGGCCGCAGAATCCGCGAATGTTCTCGCTCCGGACCCATTGCCGCCGCAACACCCAAGCTGAATCGTCAAACCGGTCTTGAGTACATCCCGATTCCTCCTGATTGGCAATCTTTCCCACCATATGAACACCCAAGGGAAAGCGCCTGAAATGACCATCCACCTGGGACCAATCCTCTTTCAGGCTTTTTAGGGATCTGCCTGAACTGGCCATTAAGTGGAGGCACTTGGTTTTATCCGGGCATTGCTGACGCATAAAACAACTGGAGCAGATGTCTCCCTGGTCAATCAACCAAAGCCGGGCCAGGGCGGTGGGATGGAGTTGGGCCAGGCGGTCCACGATCATCCAGAGAATGGCTCCAACCGACCGTTCCTGGGCCAGGTCCAGAAAAAGCTTCTGGAAAGAATCGTACTCGGGCCGATGATCTTCAGAAGGACTCATTTTGTTATTCTAATCCATTTTTTTGATATTGTCACCGACTTTTTGATTAACAACAAAATTTTGTTGTAATACACAACTATTTGTTACGGAGAACCCAAAACCATAGAGATTAAAGTAAAAAGGGCCTTTGGTATGCTGCTTGAAAATGCCTCCACCTCCTGGGTGGACAAGAAAAAATGCACCCGGACATACCCCTCCTTGGCCCGGCTACAGCCGGAGCCCACGATAATAATCTTTCGGATTCGGCGCGAGAAGGATGGCGCAACCCGGGTTTTCCCAGGGCAACAGAGATCTAGGCCGGGTACATAGACGCTGTGAATGCCAAAATGCCCGGACCGGCCAACTCGATTCCGTTCGTTCCCATATTTACTGATGCATCCCTACCCATTAGAGGGCATAATTTAATTGTGGCCCTTTGGGGTGACGACTACCCGAAGGGCCGCCTTTTTGGGCGACAAGGAAAAAAGAGCGTGCAGTAGCCGCAAGATGTCATCTTGATAAGAGGGTTTGGCTGGGGCTGACTAAGAAGGTTACCTTGCCGCCGACAGTCTTGCCCACAGCAAGAAGCCGTAATTACGGCTTCTTGGCTCATCGTCAAGCTTTCGTCGGCTTGCGGCCAGACAGGCAAAGGCAATCCAGCAGGAGGATCTAAATGCAGATTGGCATGGTGGGATTGGGGCGTATGGGCCTGAACATGGCCCGCCGCCTGGCCCGGGGAGGACACCAAGTGGTTGCCTTTAACCGCACCCATTCCAAGGCCGAGGAATTCGCTGAACAAGAAAAGGCCAAGGCGGTGCCAACTCTGGAGGATTTGACCGCCGCCCTGGAGCCTCCCCGGTTGGTGTGGCTCATGCTCCCGGCTTCCACGGTAGACGAGCATATAGACAAACTCGGTGAAATCCTTAGTAGTGGTGACATCGTAGTTGAGGGCGGCAACAGTTACTACAAAAACGACCGGCAACGGGCCGACATTCTTAAAGAAAAAGGTATAACTTTTTTAGACGCCGGGGTTTCCGGCGGGATCTGGGGGTTGAGTGAAGGCTACTGCCTGATGGTGGGGGGACCAGGGGAGGCCTTTGCGGCCATTGAACCGGTGCTCAAGACCCTGGCCCCTCCAGAGGGTTATCTGCACACCGGCCCCGTGGGCAGCGGTCATTTCGTGAAAATGATCCATAACGGCATTGAATACGGCCTGATGCAGGCCTATGCCGAAGGATTCGACCTGATGCAGGCCGGGCCCTATGCCGAGCATCACGATTTCGCGGCCATCTGTCATCTTTGGATGAGGGGCTCGGTGGTGCGCTCCTGGCTGTTGGAGCTTTTGGAGCGGGCTTTCCAAGATGACTCCAGGTTGGAAGGTCTGGCCGGCTATGTGGAGGACTCGGGGGAAGGCCGCTGGACGGTGCAGCAGGCCCTGGAAACGGCTAGCTTTGCCCCGGTCATAACCCTCTCTTTGCTGGACCGTTTCCGTTCCCGCCAGCAGGATACCTTTGGCGACAAGGTTCTGGCCGCCTTGCGAAACCAGTTCGGCGGCCATGCCGTGAAGAAGGCCTGAGCATCGCAATCAGGGCCAAACTGCAGCCTTTTTGGAGAACCGCATGCCCAACCAGGTGTTGACCCCGGGTGAGATGGTTGCCGTAGCAGCACCCCCAGAGGGCCAAACCGGGCGCCGGTCCGGGGTTCTCCAACCCGATCCCTGCCTAATCACAATCTTCGGGGCCTCGGGAGACCTCACCGGCCGTAAGCTGATTCCGGCCCTTTACAACCTTTTTCAAAACCAGGGCCTGCCTGACCCCTTTCTCATCCTAGGCGCGGCCCGCACCGGCATGGATGACCAAAGTTTCCGGGAAAAGATGCAAAACGCCGTGACCGCCAGCGGTTTGGACCTAAGATCCTGGGACCAGTTCGCCTCCCGGCTTTTTTATCAGCCTGTGGTCTATGATGATGCCGAATCCTATAAGGCCTTGGGCCAAAGACTGGACCAATTGCGCCAGGAACATGGCGCCGGCGAAAACCGGTTATTCAACCTGGCCATACCGCCTGGCCTTTACCAGACCGTGGCCATCAACCTGGGACAGGCCGGCCTGTCCCAGGAATATCAAGAAGGCGCCGGCTGGGTGCGGCTGGTGGTGGAGAAGCCCTTTGGGCGCGACCTCGCCTCAGCCCAGGCCTTGAACCAGGCCATAGGCCAAGGCTTCGGTGAACACCAAATCTTCCGCATAGATCACTACATGGCCAAAGACACCGTCCAGAACATCCTCATTTTCCGGTTCGCCAACGCCATCTTCGAGCCCCTTTGGAATCGCAACTACATCAATTACGTCAATATAATCGCCTCGGAGACCCTGGGGGTCGAGCACCGGGCCGGATACTATGAACAGGCCGGCGTGCTCCGGGACATGTTCCAAAACCATATGATGCAGCTGCTGGCCCTGGTGGCGGCCGAGCCCCCTTCCTTGTTCGCCGCCGACCGGGTGCGGGATGAAAAGGCGAAGCTGTTCCGGAGCCTGAGGCCCTTCCCCTTGGACAACATGTACGATTTTCTGGTCCTGGGTCAGTATGAGGCCGGCCGGGTGGAGGGGCGCCAGGTGCCAGCCTACCGGGAGGATCCGGGTGTGGACCCGGGCTCTCTCACCCCCACCTTTGCCACCATGAAGCTGTTCGTGGATAACTGGCGCTGGCAGGGCGTTCCTTTTTATGTCACCAGCGGCAAGCGCCTTGCCCGCAAAATCACCCGTATTGACATTCAGTTCAAGGAAGTGCCCCATTCCCTGTTCAGGCAGGTCCTGGGCGAGCACATAACCACCAACCGGCTGACTCTGGGCATCCATCCCC
>JASFOZ010000386.1:0-4668 GCA_050116255.1 Desulfarculaceae bacterium | reverse complement strand
AAGAAAAATGTTGCCATTAGTTTGTAAAATCAAATGATGAAGGGCCACCAGACGGGAAAATTGCTGCCCCAGGGTTAAATCTTGGGGGTCAGGTCGCCCCCCACTCCGGCCAGAATATCGGCCAGAATCCGCAGGCCCCTTTCCAGCTTATCCCTGCCTTGGGGAGTGCTTAAACTGATCCGCACTGCATTGCCCCGTGAGCCGCCGTTTATGGCAAAGGTCTCCTCCGGCGCCACCACCACCCCCTGTTTGAAAGCCTCTGTAGCAAATTGCAGACCGGACCACCGCTGGGGCAGAACCAGCAGGGCATAATTGCTGCGCTGGTGGGTCATGAGCTTGAATCCGCCTAAATACCGGGCCAGCAATCTTTGGCGTATCTCAGCCTCTGCTCTGCGTTTGTGCAAGGTCTGGTTGATGGTCCCATCCTCCAGCCAAACCGCCACCACCTCCACGGGCAAAGGAGGCGCCGTCAGATTGATGGATTGCAGCTTCTGCACCAGGGCGCAATATGTCTCCGGCGGCCCCATTAGAAAACCCACCCGCAGGCCGCCGGCCAAGGTTTTGGCGACCGAGGCCAGCAAATAGGTGTTTGCCGGGCTGAGTTCGGCCAACATGGGCGGCGGGTCAGAGAGCAGGGGCCGGTGCAGGGCGTCCTCTATAATGGCCAGGCCGTTGGCTTGGGCTATTTTGGCGATCTGTTTCCTCCGCTTGAGCGGCATCACGCTGCTGGTGGGATTCTGCAGGTCGGGAATGCAATAAAGGATGTTGGCCTTGGTGGCCTGACAAGCCTTGTTCAGGGCCTCAGGCCGCAAGCCCTGGTCATCCATGGCCAGGCCCATCAGCTTCAGCCCCAGGGTTTCGGCAGCGGCCTTGAGGCCGGGATAGGTCAGCTCTTCGGTAAGGACCAGGTCACCGGGCCGGGTCAGCGTGGCCAGGGTCACATACAGGCCGTGTTGCCCGCCCCCGGTGACGATCACCTCCTCGGCTTTGGCCTGGTACCCCAGATAGTCACGCATCCAAAGGGCCCCCGCCCGGCTATGCCTTTCCAGCCCGGCAGAAGGCGGGTAGCGCAGCAGCTGCTCCCGGTCGGGCCTGGCGGCAATCTTCTTTAGGGCCGGGCCCAGATCAGGATCGCCGCTGGCCGTGGGATAGACCACGCTGAAATCTATAAAGTCGGCGACGGGCTCGATCAGGGCGCTGAGGGCTGAATTGGAAGGCCTCTTCTTCCCCACAAAGGTGCCCCGCCTGCCCTCAGCCCGGATGAGTCCGCTCCGCTCCGCCTGGGCATAGGCCCGGGTGACCGTGCCCAGAGACACCTTCAGCTTATCCGCCAAATCCCGCTGGGTGGGCAAGGGATCGCCTTGTTTCAACCTGCCGCTTGAGATGTCTTGTGCCAGGACCCGGGCCAGGGCCAAATACAGGGGCTCATCACTATCCGGAAGGGTGGGTAACCACTTTTTTGTCATAGTGACAATAAATACATTGACAATAGTACAAAGTCAATACAAAGTTTAGCCTGAAGCTGGCTTATAAGCTATCAGTACGCCCAGACACACAGAACCAGATAGAGAGGGGCATCATGAGCCAAATAAAGGTCAGGCCGTTCAAACAGGTTGATGTTTTCACAGACCGTCCCGGCTTCGGTAATCCGGTGGCTGTGATCATGGAGGCCGAGGGACTCAGCACAGAGCAGATGCAGCGGGTGGCCCGCTGGACCAATTTATCGGAGACCACTTTTCTGCTCAATACCGATAAGGCCGGTTATCAGCTGCGCATATTCACACCGGCCCAGGAGATTCCCTTTGCCGGGCACCCCACCATAGGATCGGCCCACGCCGCCCTGGAGCAAGGCCTGGTAAAAGACCCCACCGGCTTTGAGCAGCGTTGCGGGATCGGAGATCTTCCCCTCTGGTGGCGAGACGGCGTCATCTGGGTGAGGGTGCCCACGCCCAAACAAGTGGAGGCCGAGCTGAAACCTGAAAGGTTAAGCCAGGCCCTGGGTGGAGCCCAGGTCCATGACCCTCTTTTGTTCGACACCGGACCCATATGGATAGTCTCCCGCCTGGATTCCCTGGACGCTTTGCGTGGCCTGCAAGTGGACCGGGATCTATTAACCCGCTTGAGCCTTCAGACCGGCCAGGCGGTGGGGGCCACCCTCTACGCCTTCAATCAGGAAGGCGGTATAGAGGTTCGGTCCCTGGCCCCGGCCCATGGAATCGATGAGGACCCGGTCTGCGGAAGCGGCAATCTCTGTGCAGCGGCCCATTTAAAGGCCACCGGCGAAATAAACCGGATCGGTAACCAATACCAGGCCCGCCAGGGAATGAACCTGGGCCGGGAAGGCTGCCTGCACCTGAATGTATTGGATGACGCCATGGAGTTGGGGGGGCGGGCGGTCACCGTGTTTGAGGGCCAGGCCAGGGTTTAGGCCCTTTGGATAAAAAGCCATGTCTGATTTTTGGATAATGCAGTGGGCCAAGATGCGCGAAGAGCAGATGGAGCAGGAGGCCCATAGGGAACGCCTGGCTCGGCTGGCTCTGGCCAGGCGCAAACACAGACGCCGCCCTCAGGGCCTGGTCAAAACCTGCCTGTTTCGCTTGGGCAAGGTCTTTGAGGCCTCAGGCCGGTTCCTGCAGGAGCGTTTCGGCCCCAAGCCGGCCGGCACCTGCTGCAAATGTTGAATTGCCGTCTAATGGGAGGCTGGGGCTGCATTGCCATAATCAAGGCTTTGAGGCCCGCTCAATGTTGCAGAGCAGCACCCTGAGGTTGGTGGCGCCCATGGCCGGGTCGCAGGATTCGTAGCTGTTGTCAGTGAGCAGGTCTATGTTGGAGCGGTCCCAGCCCAGGTCCTTTTCATCCTCCGGAAACCACCAGCCGTGGTCCGCAGCCACCACGCCTTCAGGCACGCGGTCGGTCACCACCGCCCTTTGCAGCACCTGGCCCCGGGGGCTGGATATCTGCACCCAATCCCCCTGCTTGATGCCCTTGGACTGAGCCAGGGCCGGATGTATCTCCACCAAGGGATCGGGATGCTTGGAGCGCAGCCACCCTGGAGCCCGGTTTTCGCTGTGGAAGAAATAGGGGATGCGCGCGCCGGTGATCAACTGATAGGGATATTGCCGCGCCACCTCCGGGTTGCTCCAGGGCGTCTCCGGGGGGTCGTAAAATCCGGGCAAGGGATCATACCCCAACTGCTCCATGACCAGGGAATAGAACTCCACCTTGCCCGAGGGAGTGCGGAAGCCGGCTTTTTGCTGTTTGCGGAATTTACGCTCGCCCTGCAGATATCCCCGCTGCTTGAACTCCTGCCAGCTCAGGCCCGAGGGAGACAGAATTTCGTCAAAGGCGTCCTCCAGGCTGGTCCACCACAGCTCCGGGCTGGTGCAGAGCTTGCCCAGCTCGTTGATTATTTCATAGTCAGAACGGGCCTCGCCCACCTGCACCGCCTTTTGGCGGGCCAGAACCCAGCCGTGACGCTTCCAGAGATCAGCCACATAATCATGCTCCAGCCAGGTGGAGGCCGGCAGCACCAGATCGGCCAGGGCCGCGGTGGGGGTGAGGAAGAAATCCTGCACCACCAGATATTCCACCTTTTGCAGGGCCTGCCTGACCTCGGCGGCATTGGCCCTGGTGATCACCGGATTGGTGCTTATCAGATACAGGGCCTTGACCGGATAAGGGTCTTCGTGTAGAACCGCGTCCCACACCGCCTTGGGGTTTATCACGCCGATGCGGTCGGCCAGACGGAAGCGTCCCCCTCCCAAACGCTTCTGGCGCTGCTCCGGCTCCAGATAGCGGTGCCGGCCCAGTTGAGAGGCGTTCACCACCGGCGGGTTGGGATAAAACACGCTGCCGCCGGGGCGGTCCAGATTGCCGGTCATGGCCATCAGGCATATGAGCAGTGATATGCTGTTTACGCAGTTGATTGACTGTTCCAGGGCTACGCCCCAGTGGATGCCGGCCGGCTTGGTGGTGGCGAACATCTCCGCCGCGGCCTGAATCTCGGACACGGCCAGGCCGGTCTTTTCAGCCGCCCACGTCAGGGGGTACTGCCGGGCCCGCTCCAGGAACTCATCCCAGCCATGAACATGCTCATCCACAAATTGGCGGTCAAAAAGGCCCTTATCCACAATGTGGTTGATCATGCCCCAGGCCAGGGCGCCGTCGGTGCCGGGCCTTATCCGCAGCCAGATATCAGCCTGCCTGGCCACCAGCGAGCGGCGGGGGTCCACGCAGATGATCTTGGCCCCCCGCTTGATGGCCTGGGCCAGATAGATGCCTTTGTACTCGTCAGGGTTGGAGACCAGGGGATTGGCTCCCCAGACCACCACGCAGGCCGGTTCGCCCTCATAATCCACCACCGGCAGGTTGCCGCAGCGGCTGATGCCGGTGACGATACGAGGGCCGTAGCACATGTGCCCAGCGGTGAGCACGTTGGGGGTGCCGAAGCTGTTGGCAAGGCGGTATATAAAGGCCTCATTATCGCGGCCGGTCCCGTACCCCATGACCACGGACTCAGCCCCCAGCTCCTTTTTATAGGCCAACAGCCGGCTGCTCAACTCGGCAAGGGCCTCTTCCCAGGTGATCTTTTTAAAGGAGCCGTTTTCTTTGCGAAGGGGATGGGTCAGGCGCATGGGGTGATGGGTGATGGTGTGGTATTTCTTGCCC
>JASFOZ010000385.1:0-4683 GCA_050116255.1 Desulfarculaceae bacterium | reverse complement strand
CAGCGGCCTGATATGGTGGAGGCGGTGCTGGAGGAGATAGTCCCCCATCTTTGCGGGCCTGCCTGTGCCAAGAGCCAGCAGAGCGGCTGCCCGGCGGTATGGGTGGGGGGATGGCGCACCGCTCCCTCCATGCTCTCCCCGCCCATGTGGGAGCGCTTTGTCTGGCCCTATTTCCGGCGGCTGGTGTATGAGATCGTTGACCAGGGCCTGATCCCCCTTTTGCATTTGGACGCCGACTGGACCAGGGAGCTGGAGCGCTTTAAAGAGCTGCCTCCGGGCAAAGTCATCATGGCCCTGGACGGCGGCACTGACATATACAAGGCCAAAGAGGTGTTGGGCGGCCACATCTGCATCATGGGCGACGTGCCTGCGGCCATGTTCGTATTGGAGACGCCGGACAGGGTGTATGAGTACTGCCGCAAGCTGCTTAGGGATCTGGGGCCGGAGGGCTTTATATTGCAGTCCGGCTGCGACATACCGGAAAACGCCAGGCTGGAAAACGTGCAGGCCATGGTGGCCGCGGCCCTGGACCAGTAGACCGGGCCCTTGTCTGTCCGGGAAATTTCCCACTAGACCCCGCCTATATTTTTTTCCGCAAAAGGAGGTCCCCCCTCGCGCCGGGAGCGGAGGGGGGAGGGGTGTGGGGGGAAAGGGATAAAGGGAGAAACAGGCTAGGGGTTGCCTGTCTACGGCCCCGGCCTATCGGTGGCACGGGGCCGGGACCGTCTTATTGCCAGCCACGGTTGCCCGCCGCGATCTGGGACAGCATCCACCAGGTGGCCAGGCCCTTTTGCTCGCAACTGGCGGCTGTGGTGTGTCCGCACTCATCGCCGTGGAATTGGGCGTGTTCCACCGGAATGGCCATGCCGTTGTAGTTGTAGGTGCTCTGCTCCCACTGGCCGGAGCCGGAGTTGTAGGCCCAGGAGTCCAGGTCGGCGAAGTCAAAGAGCACCCGCTGGCCGCTGGGGTCGCTGTTCACCCAGTCGCGGATCTGGTTGTTGCGCATATGGCGGTTGTAGCCGTCATAGCCGGTGGCCTGGGCGTTGCCGGTGAAGTAGACAAAGGTGACATTGGGGAACTCGCGTTCAAAGCTGGCCATGGTGTCCAGGTAGCCTTGCACCTCTTCGGCGGAGTAGTAGTCCAGCTGGGTGCACCAGGCCCACCCGGAGACATTGATCTCAGGGTTGTTGTTCAGTACGTTGCGGGTGAGGCTGCGCCCGTACTCAGACTCCCAGTACAGGTCCGGGGTGATATAGGTATCATCCCAGTTCTGGCCGTCAAAGATCTGCAAGTGGCCGGGGTCTCCGGGGAGTTCGCCGAAACCGGAGACTGAGGCGAAGCGGCCGTCCTGGTCATACATGTGGGCCAGGCCTATGGTGAGCTGCTCGCCGTGGCTGGTGTGGGCGTATTGCCAGGCCACATCCTCTTTGGCGGCATTGACCCATTCCATGGGCATTTGGTCTACGCCGGGGAGATTGGCATGGTTCACCACCATGGCGTGAGCCGGGTTGTTGGTAAGGGCAAGAAGAACCAGGGCCAAGACCGTTAACCATCCTCCAATGATTCCGCGCTTCCTCATTTTGACACCTCCTTTTTTTTATCGCCTTTGGTTTGTTTCATCGTTTCTGTACGGCCTATAGAGCAAGGCTGGTGCCAAAAGGACTTTTTTGATTTTAGGTTCGGGATAAAACATGGAAATATAAGACAAAAATAAGAAAGGCCTTGCCTTGGCGGCAGTGGAAATGGCCTAAAATAGTAGCGTTAATAACATCATAATGACTATATATCGCCAATTAGACTAAATTTGGCTGGGCGGGCTGGGGCCTTGGCCGGAGGTGGGCGCATCAGGTCACTCAGTGATGGCCGATTAGCAGGGGAATCGGGATATGTGGATATTTTTACTGTAAATTTAGGCTATTATATGCAAAGAGTGGCAGGGACGTCCGGCAACAATGGCTTGCTTACAGAAATAACCGGCGCCGGGGGAGTGACCGCAGCCCCCAGGCGCCGGTTTATCTATTATATAGGCCCGGCGTCAGAGAAGCTGCTCCACGGCCTGGATCAGCATTGCCACCTTTTGGGGGTCTGCGTTCTCGCCCATGAGGCCGATCCGCCATATCTTACCGGCCACTGGTCCCAGGCCGCCTCCCACCTCGATGTTATGCTCAGCCAAGAGCCTGCGCCGGGCATCTTCCACGTCCAGTCCCTTGGGCGGGAACACCGAGGTGAGCGAGGGCAGCCGGTGGCCCTGGGCGGCGAAGAAGTCAAACCCCAGGGCCTGGAGCTTTTCCGCCAGCAGGGCCGAGGCCTCCAGATGGCGCTTGAACCGGTTTTGCAGGCCTTCCTCAGCAATGATGCCAAGGCCCTCGCGCAGGCCGTAGATCATGGATATGGGCGCGGTGTGATGGTAGAGGCGCTCCTGGCCCCAGTATTTTTGCAGCATGGTGACGTCCAGATACCAGCTCTGGACCTTGTTTTTACGGCCGGCCAGGACCTGCATGGCCTTATCGCTGAAGGTGACCGGGGCCAGCCCCGGGGGCACGCTGAGGCATTTTTGGGTGCCGCTGTAGCAGACGTCAATGCCCCAGGCATCCACCTCCAGGTTAACCCCTCCCAAGGAGGTCACCGCATCCACCACAAAAAGGATGTCGGTTTCCTTGATAAAGGAGCCCAGCGTGGTCAGGGGTTGCAGCACGCCGGTGGAGGTCTCGGCATGGACTATGGCGCAGATCCGGGCCTGGGGGTGCTCCCCCAGGGTATCGATGACCTGTTGCTCATCCAGGGGCTGTCCCCACTCCGCCTCCACGGCGATAACCTCAGCCCCGCACCGTTCGGCCACGTCTTTGAGCCGCTGCCCGAACAGGCCGTTTATACAGATAACCGCCTGGTCTCCGGGTTGCAGCACATTAACCAAGGCGGTCTCCATGCCGGCGCTGCCGGTTCCGCTCACCGGGAAGGTCATGCGGTTTTGGGTCTGGAAGGTGTCGCGCAGGAGCTGGCAGACCTCGTCCATTATGTCCATGAACATGGGGTCCAGGTGCCCCAGCAGGGGGGTGGACATGGCCCTGAGCACCCGGTAGGACACGTTGCTTGGTCCGGGTCCCAAAAGCAGCCTTTGCGGCGGATTTAGTTCAGACATGTTTTTGTCTCCAATGGAGTAATCAATGAGCTCCTTAAATATATATAGCCAAACCCGGCCCTGCTCAAGTCAAGCAGGCTGAATGGCTGAAAGATTATGAGGCGGGAATGGTATAGGACAGCACCCGGGTTTGGTTTGCAGCAGAAGGGGCGGATGGAACAAGGGCTAAAAAGAAAAGAACCATCTTCATGGAGTTCCACACCACATATACGGCATTTATGCCTCATGGCAGGGCGGAAGCCAAGGCCGCCAGTTGGGTGGATCTGGTATGGATATGTGCCTTTTTCAAGAGATAGCTGAAATTTTGGTCAAAAGGAAAATGTTTCTTGTTTACCAATCCATGTTTCGAACCGATTAGTAAGGTAACTGCTTTCGAAGGTCTTGCTTGACCGCTTTAGGCAATATCTGTTAAATATGGGCCGATACCCAGGAGCTAAGTTAATGGAATACAGGCACCAATTGGTGGAGTTAACCATTGTGGTGGTAGCTGGGGGAATAGTGCCAGCACTGTTACAGCCCTATTATTTGTCCTCCAACAATATTTTGCCTAATAATTTGGAATCATTGAAAAAAGAACATCTTACGTCGGATTTTCTTAGTCAGGTTGTATACTCGAATGGGGTTAGATTGACTGCCGAGCAGGAAAGGCTCATCTTTTCTCAAGTAGTATCTGAAAAAGATAATGAGCTGTTTACTCCTGAAATTGCGATAAAATATATTGAAAAGGTGCCGGTTCCTTTAACGTGTACTGCGATAGGGATTAATCCACGAGTAGTCTACCCGGGTGAAACGGGTAAGGATATCGATCAGAGAGAGGTGGTTCTGAAAGGATTGGTAAAACCTGGGCCTTGGGCGGAATTTGGAGAACCTGGCACTCTGGCCGTTGTCAAATTCAGTTTTGCTAAGGGGGGAAGCAGATACAATATCGAGGTCGCTCCGGTTAAAGGGAGAGATGATCGGGAAACAGTCGGCCAGACGGGAATAATGTTTTCCGGTAACATACACCACGAAATTAAAACAAATGGAGACAAAGCCGAAAAAAGTACAGAGCAAGCGGTGAAAACATTAGAGGGCTGGCAAAGTAAATGTGAAATTTTTTATGACTTTTGCGAAAAAATTATTGTGGAGATCACTAAATGAATGGGTCTACACAAAATAGACATACAGACACTGAACGCATAAGTGGCTTTAAGGGAGTCATCTCTGGTGACATCCTTCGCGTCTTAAGAGCAAAAGGTATTTCTGATGAATCAGCAAATATAGATACACAATTACCTGACTCGGAAACTTATGAACAAGCACATGGATATATAACTTCTAGTTTTGAACCAATAACGCATATCAACCTGATGCAGGAAAATCCAATCTATATTCATTTTTCTGGACATAATCTGCAATGGCGTGCAATGGATGAAGTTGATGAATGGTCCGCAAAGTTAACCTCCTATTTTGATCCTGAATCGTTAATTAAGTACTTTGTTGCGGCAAAAAAGGTATTAGATATCTGGCAGGAGTATAGATCTAAGCTTTCAAGGGTAGCATCC
>JASFOZ010000384.1:0-4701 GCA_050116255.1 Desulfarculaceae bacterium | reverse complement strand
GATGATGCGGGGCGGATCCCCCTGAAAGGGATACAATAGCTGAGAACGCAAAATATCGATACGCTTCCCCTGGGAACTGGAGGGCGAGTAAAAAGACACCAGACGCTCCAATTCCTCCCGGCGCGGTCCTGAATAATCCATAGGCCTGGGAGGCATAACTCTGTCCCTCCCCTGCCCGGGCCGAGGTGAAGGTGCCACTTGTTCCTGCGGAAGAGAGGACCCTTCCAGAGAAGGTTCTTTGATCTCCCGTCCCCCTTTTTGGAGGACGTCACTCATTTTACCCATGATTTTCTCCCTTGGACGGAGCGGACGCCGCTGGCGCCGTCACGATAGGCCCCCAATCCTGAATTCCTTCTTGGGGAGGGGAAGCCTCTTTCACTATTGCCTTGGCAGAGGTCTGTACTGGTTTCTCCTCCGGCACGGCGAACAATTGCGGCTGCCCTTTGATGAGGGACCGGTAAACGGATGTCACATAGTCAAAACCACCGGCGGCGTGGAAAAAATAGCCGCCTCCCACCAGGCCGAAAACCACCACCAAAACCACCAGCCGCCGAGTCAGGCTTCCGGGGGACTTCTGGGAAAGGCTTTCGGCAAACCTGGAACCCGCCCCTGCCTTTTGCCTGCGGCGGAGCCCCTTGGATAAATCCGGCCGGGCAGGCCGCTCTTTGGAGCCTCTTAAAACGCCGGCCTGGGGGCGGGAGGCCTTTGCCTCTGCCTCAGGACCGGGTGAGAGGGTAACCGCCTCCCGGGGTTTAGCAGCAACCTTGTCCACGGTTTCAGCCTTGGGGGCCGCCTGCTTGGGGGCCTCAGTCCGGCCTGATTCATACACCCGGGACCGCCTTTGTGCGGCGGTTATAGTCACAGGGGAAAGGCTCTGCACCACCGGCCCCAATATGGGGTCTCCCCGGGCCGCTTCCAGCACCAGGGAGGCGTCTACACGCGAGGACTGCTTTGCAAAGGCCAACAGCATGGAATTATCGCAGAGGCTGTTGATCAGGCGGGGGTTGCCCCCGCTTATGACATGGACTAGTCCCAATGCCCCAGGGTCAAAGACCTCCTCACTGCCTCCGTCAGCCACCTTCAGGCGGTACTTTATGTACGCCAGGGACTCCTCAGAGCTCAAAGGCTTCAGCTCGTGGTAGCGCCTGAGCCTCTGCAATAGGCCTTTGGATTCCTCGCTTTTCAGCTTGTCCTTTAGTTCGGGCTGGCCCACCAAAAAGAGATTGAACACCCGGGGGGTAGAGTCGTCCAAATTGCCTAACAGCCTCAGCTCCTCCAACATATGCGGCGAAAGGGCCTGGGCCTCATCCACCACCAATAAAATCACCTTGCCCTGTTCCCGGTAGTCCTTTATCGCTTTTCTGAAAGCTGTGAGGAAATCGCCTTTGGATGAAAACGGTCCCCCCAACCCCAACTCCAAGGCTGTCAAATTGAAGAAATCCAAAGGTTCCAAGCGGGGGTTGTTTATCAAAACCGCCGCTACATTTTCCTTTAGGGCACGTAATAGGGCCAAGGTCAGGGTGGTCTTACCCAAGCCCGGATCGCCGACCACCAATGCCCAGCCCTCTTGCTGCTCAATGGCATACAGCATCATGGCCAGGGCTTCTTTATGATCTTTGCCTAAAACGATAAAGCGCGGATTAGGTTCGATCACAAAGGGCAGTTCTTTTAGTTTGAAATACTGCGCGTACATAGAGCTACGCTTTCAAACCCATCTCAGGAAAACACACCAGCCACAAAATTTTTAAAGGCCTGCCCTTTTCCGGTGAGCAATATCAAGACCAATGCCAGCAAGGCGACAGAGAACAAGGTGAAAACCGCTACGGCGAAACCTGTTTTGGTCCGCCGGCGACTTATCTCCTTGGCAGTAAGCAATGGCGGGATGACCACCAGCACCGGCAACTCGCTCATCCTCTCCATCTGCTCCACCGAGTTGAAGGAATTGTCCACATAGTTCAGGCCAAAGGCCAGTCCCACCGCCAGCACCAAGGCAAGGCCCAAAGTGACAGGAATAGCCTTTCGGACATTGGGCCGGTAGGGCGATTCGGGCGCCTTGGCCGGATCCACCACCTCAAACTGCTCTCCCCGCTGGGTACGCTCCAGGTTGGCGGCCATGTTGGCATCGAGCCATTTGGCATGCATCTTTTGGTAGGCATCCTTAAGCACTTCATAGCCACGGGTGAGTTCGGCCAGCTGCTCCGCCACTTCCGGCCCATTGGCGATCCAGCCCTGCACGGCTTGTATGGCCTTGTTGGTGGCCTGTCTTTTCTCTTCCCAGGACTTCATCTTGGCTTTAGTAGTCCTTAACAGCTCGGCCTGACGCCTGCGGGCATCTTGGATTGAGCCCATCTCCAACTCGGAGCTGCTGGGCTGCTCTTCGCCGGGCTTGGCTTTTTCCTTCAGGCGCTTCTGCCGCTCGGCCTCCGCCGCCTCAGCCCTTTGCAGGTGGGCCTTGAGGCGTTGGATGTCGGGATGGTCATCAGTGTAAAAAACCCGCAGCCTGGCTATCTCGTTCCTGATGGCCGAGGGGTGGCTGTCGTGGGTTGCGGCACCGCCTCCGGCAGTACCTCCGGCCCTTCTCTCAGCCGACACACTCAGCTCAAGCTCTCTTAGTTTGGTGAGCAGGCGGGCGTCTTCACCCTGGAGGGTGTAGATGCGGTCGCCCAAATGAGCCATTCTGGTCTCGATGAACTCGATCTCGCCCTTTAGCTGGTCCAAAAGTACTAAATTCTTGTCCTGGTTCTCGGGCAACTCATTTAGATGTTTAGACTTGAATTCGGTTATTTTGCGGTCCCATTCGGTCAACTCGCCCCGCATGCGCTGGAGCTCGCGGGTCAGAAACCGGGCTGTGCCCAGGGCATCCTGCTCCCGCAGGCGCAGGTTGCTGTCTACGTAAAAAGAAGCCAGGGCATTGGTCACGGCAGCCACTTTTTGGGCGTCATTGTAGAGGTACTCTATGGTGAAGTAGTTCTGGCGCGTGATCTTGATGGTAATGTCCTTACGCATGCTTTCAGCCAACTCATCGGGCGCCACACTGCCTTTGACGCCAGAGTACAGGTCAAATCTTTCGATGAGCTCCGTGAGGCGGGTGCGGCTTAATACTTGCTGGGTGATAATCTGCAGGCGCTCATCAATGCGTGTGGTCACCGTTGCCTTGACGATGTCACCTGGAACCTTTTGGGGTTGGACCACCACCAGGGCAGTGGCCTGGTAAACCTTGGGCCATAAAAAGCAATAGGCAATGCCCAAAGCGACCACCAATAGCCCCAAAAAGGTGCATGCTTTCCAATGCTTACGCAGGATAAACAAGTAACGGCGAATATCTATACTTGCGGTTTGCATAACTCTACCACCGGATAGGGTAATTATAGGAAAAAGACAAAAAGACGCGGTTTTCCAGCCGGTCATCCACGTCTCTTTCTCCATCTTCTTTGGTGTATCGGTAGCCCAATCTCATGGAGGCATTTCGGGCCACCTGCCAATCCAGGCCGCTGCTCAACCGGTAAGTATTAATGTTACCATTGGGGTCCAGGCCGGCCAGATCGGGGTTTTGCTTATAATCGTCGTAGATGTAAACAGCAGAGAGGGTAAAGGTCCATAAACGGGCAAGTTGATATGAGAAGTCGCCGCCATATTTGTGGGTGTAGGATAAGCCCCTGGCGTCACCATAATCGAGGTATTCGCCAAAAGAAGCCTCTGCGAACAACCTTAAATTCCACTTTTGGCCCTTAAACTTTGTCCAGGCATTAAACACGGGTTGTTGATCCTGGGCGGCGCTGTTGGCCAGAGGGTCACCTTCCACCCGCGATACCCCTGCCGAAACTCCCCAGCTAAAAGCCGGGGTCACGGTGTGCTCATATCCTAGACTAGCGCTGTACACCTCGTAATCGCGCGCTTTCGACTCTTGGGGGTCAGCATCCTGCAGGCGGACATCCGAATAACTCAGGCTCATGAAGGCCTTGCGATGAGGGCCTATCATGCGGGCCAAAGTGGCCTTGGCCCCCCGCGTCTGCTCATCCGGCTTTTTGTCATATGCAGTATGGGTTCCGGAAAGCTCCAACTCCGCCTGCCAGTTGGGATTAAAGCGGTAGGTCCCGCCAGCCGCCACCCGGTGTTGGTCAAAATCGCTTTCGTCATCTTCCGTGTATCTATTGATCCCATAAGCATAAGAGGCATAAACGTTGTCATTGGGGCCGAAATTGTGCTGTCCCCGCACCGTGGTCACGTTACTGTCCCAGCGTCCGCCTTCATTCCTGACTCGCACAAAATTGCCTTGCTGGTCGATTTGGGCTTGATCATATGTGGATGAAAAAACATTTTGCAGCAAAAACTCCCACTTGGGGTCTGGCTTATACTGATAGACAGCATTTAGGGAACCGCCATCAAACCCTGTCTCCTCGGAGAGGCTGAAGTAGTAGATGTAGTCTATCCTACCCGCGAGATTGAACTGATTTGTGGGTCTGCCCAGGCTGATACTGGCACCAGGTGAAACCTTAAAGTAGCCGTCTTTACGTGGATTTCTAGTGAAGCGTACATTATCAGTATAACCCACCTCGGTAGTGACATTGGGGGTGAAAGTTGCCGCAAAGGACGGCTCTCCCACCAGATGCAAGGCAATCAGCGCACCGGCCGCCACCAAGGCCGGCAGCCTTATGAAGCTACTGGCTCTATTGCCTCTGCCGCCTTGCGCTTGCAGAGTAA
>JASFOZ010000383.1:0-4721 GCA_050116255.1 Desulfarculaceae bacterium | reverse complement strand
CAGTGGTGTCGCTTTCAAGCCGGCGCATGTATTCCCGCACGTCCCGGCAGCCGATGGCCCTAAAGCGCTTCACCAAACGGGCCTTGAGAAGCTCCCGCTTCCCCTCGCCCAGATTGATGCCGCACATCTGGTAGACCATCCTTACCAGTTTACGGTATTGCTCTTCCGAAATCTGAATGCCGCTGGTTTGGATGGCAGGTTTGGAGTCGTCTGATTTGCCGCGTTCAAAAAGGCCCAAGTCCGTCTCTTGCCCCTGTTGTTTTCTCTGTGGTCTCCTCGCCGACCTCGTCAACGTATCCGGAGACTGTTCCACTTTAAAAGCGGGTCTGCTCAAATTGTATTGTCCTTACCCTGGGAAAGGGGCTTTTCGCCGCCCGCAAGTCCTGCATCCACGTCAGTTTGGTGCTATATATTCAACCACCCCGTGCCCAGAGTCCGGGCATCAACGATGCAATCTTTTTATTTAATTGTAATACTAAATAGCGATTACATCACTAGTTGTGTGTCGCCTACCACTTGATCGATGTCCAAAAGGATTTTGACGCTTCCCTCAACTTTAGCTATTCCCAGAATATAGGCGGTATCGAGATCGGTCCCAAAAGAGGGCGCTGGATCAATATCTTCAGGCTGCACATTAATAACTTCGTTGACTTGATCCACTACGATGCTTATCAAAAGCATCTGGCCCTCACCCTCTATCTCAACCACGATTATGCAGGTTCTCTCGTCTGGTTCCCGGTATTCCAGGCCAAAACGGAGCCGAAGGTCAATAACCGGAATTACCTTACCGCGCAGGTTGATCACTCCCTTGACAAAAGGGGCGGTCTGAGGCACCGGCGTGACCTCGAGCATTCCTATTATTTCGCGGACCCTGAGTATGCGGAGCCCGTATTCTTCTTTATCCAAAGAAAAAGTTAAGTATTTACCGGCCAAATCAAGTTTCTGGTCAGATTCAAGCTGATCGCTAGTACTGAGATTCTCTGCTTCTTCCATGGGTCATCACCTCTTAAGAGCCAGGGTCAGGCCCTGCGATGGTCCTGGGATTTAAATACGCCCTCTACATCCAATATCAGGCCCACGCGGCCATCGCCCAGTATGGCTCCTCCTGCGGCCACGCGAACCTCTTTGAGGCTTTCGCCCAAAGATTTTATCACCACTTCCTGCCGGCCTATAAGATGATCAACTAATAGGCAGCTTTTGGCGCCGTGGTGTTCGATAACCACCACCAGGGCTTCCCAGGGGTCTTTGGTTTCGGGCTCCACACCCACTACCTCGTGGAGCCTGACCATAGGCAGAAGGTTGCCCCTGATCATGATCATTTCACCCTTGCCTTGGACGGTCGAGTAATCCTCGCGGCGGGGGCGCAGCGATTCGGCCACGGCCACAGTGGGAAGTATGAAACGCTCTTGGGCAACCTGCACCACCATGCCATCGATAATCGCCAGGGTGAGGGGGAGGGCAATGGTGAAAGTGGTGCCTTGGCCGGGGTTGGATTTTATGCTCACCTTGCCCCGCAAGGCATCAATGGCCTTTTGCACCACATCCATGCCCACGCCCCGGCCTGAGATCTCGGTGACCTTCTCGGCCGTGGAAAAGCCTGGGGCGAAAATGAGATGATAGACCTCTTCATCGCCCATTCCCTCATCATTTTCAATTATCCCGTTTTCCACGGCTTTGGCGACAATTTTATCCCGGTTCAGGCCGGCGCCGTCGTCTCGTATCTCTACGCAGACGTTGCCGCCCTTGTGATAGGCGGATAAAACCACCGTACCCTCCTCGGACTTTTCCGCCGCAATCCGTTGCTCAGGGGTCTCTATGCCATGGTCAACCGAGTTGCGCACCATATGCATCAAAGGGTCATAAAATTTCTCGACCATGTTGCGGTCGATTTCGGTGGATTCGCCCTCAAGCTGCAAAGAAACTTTTTTGCCCGCCTTTTTGGAAGTATCGCGCACAACCCGCACCATTTTTTGGAAGGTTTGTTTGATGGGGACCATGCGCATGGACATGGTTGTCTTTTGCAGATCAGTGGTGATGCGGGAAAGCTGGGCCATATCCGAACTGAGCTTGCGGTCGTTTATGTTGACGACTTGCGGGTTGGCCTGGACCATGCTTTGGGCGATGACCAACTCACCCACCATGTCCAGAAGATTGTCCAGCTTAATTGTGTCTATTTTGACCGACTGGGCCTGAACTCCCTTGGTGGCTTGGGCCTGAGTGGCCATGGCCTTTTGCTTTTTAATGCCGTGGGCCACCTCGGAGGGCTGGGCCGCTCCCTGGTGCACCAACAGTTCCCCCAAGCGGCGGTGAGGCGGTTCTTTTTGCTTTTCCAGGGCCTGATCCACGGCCTGTTTTTCGACCAACCCTTCCTCTACCAGTATCTCACCCAAGGGAGCCGGCTTTTCCGGCGCTTGCCCTGCCGCCTCTGACAACTGGGCCTCCACCCGGGCCTCCAGGTCCTTGGTGTCAAAAGTGGCGCGGGGCCGGCGTTCCGAGGCTGCTGTCTGGGCTTCGTTTATCATTTGGCGGAGTTGATCCACTCCGGCCAGGACGACATCAATGGCCTCACTACCGATGATGAGTTCGCCGGCGCGGGCCTTGTCCAACAAATTTTCCAGCTTGTGGGCCAGGCTGTTGATGTGCGTCAGATTTAGAAATCCGCTGACTCCCTTTATGGTGTGGAAAGGCCTGAACACGGCATTAAGGGCTTCTTGGTCTTCAGGCGTATCTTCCAACACCAGGGCATTAACTTCTATGGACTCCAAGTGCTCCAGGGCCTCAGTGACAAATCCGGTAAGAAGTTCTTCGTCCTCAGGGCTCAAAAGCTCTTCCTCAGCTGAAGCAGCTTCTTCCTCCTCCCCGGATTCTGATGCGGCTTCTATGGCTTCTGCGGGGGCGGCCTCCTCCGCAGCAGGTTCCGCCTCTTTGGCCTTGGGCTCTTGGGCTGCCCCCTCCTCCAATCCCTTTTCAGCTAAAAATGCCTCCACTGCATCCTGGTCGGCATCTTCACGTACCACCGCTTGGGCCAGAGATATTCCCTGAGTCAGAACCTCCAAGCCCTCATTCTGGTCAGGAATCTGCCCCAGTATCATTCCTTCCAAGTGGCCTTTGAGGCCGCCGGCCAGCCTGCCCAACAAAGGAGAGTCGCCGCCTTCGCAGACTATAATCAATTGCTCCAGGCGGGAGAGCACCTCGCCATATGTCATGAGATCGCCTGGTTCCAGCACCATCACCTCTGAGGCAACCTGATCCAGTAAAGAGGCGATCATCTCATTTTGGTCAGCCATCGCGACTTTCCTCCCGCTTACAACTGCGGCTTTGGATTACCCAGGCCCGGGACAAGACCTGGATTTGGAAACCAGCGGTGCAAGGCGAATAAGGACAACTGCATCATCTCTTAACGTACGCCTTCCACGCCGCCAACTATAAAAATACCATCAAGTTAGCTTTTAGTCTAAGACCGGATTTGGGGAGCAGTGTGCCCTGCACGCCTCGCCACGGCGAACTTATTCACCCCCCGATTCAGTCGGGCACCCTCGGTCTGGCCGGAGAGCAGCCTTTTGGTTTAGCCGGGCCCAGTTAGCGGCTTAAGTTTTGATTTTGCCCAGGCCTCAATTGGCTGCCTAACTTACGGCCAACATGGGCCGTTAATTCTCCCAGCTTGGCCTATAGAGCGGAGCCTTGTGGATATCGGCTCCGCTCAAGGCCATGAGCAAGATGAATGCCGGCCGTACACCCGGTTAAGGCAGGCAAGTATTAGATCGGACCTAGTTGAGCTTATCTTTAACCATTGAACTCATTTTAAAGGCCATACGCTTTTTGGCCGGGATCTTTATCGGCTTCCCGGTGGCGGGATTGACTCCCTTGCGGGCTTTGGATGTCTTTCGGGAAAAGGTGCCCAAGCCGGCCACCCTGAAGGCCCGGCCCACCTTGACTTCTTTTGCGCACATAGCCACAAAGGACTCCAGCGCCGCCCTAGCCGCTACCTTGGGAATGGAAGCGTCCTTGGCGATCTGATTAATCATATCCGCCTTTGTCATGGGAGCTTTTTTCTTTGCCATTCCTTCTCCTCATCTGCTTTTTTAGTTGCCGATTTCAGGGCATCCCTTTCTTAGGGAAACCCTTTGCCCTTGCCAACTACTTTTTTAAGACCAGCCAAAGGCCGGTCCCCGATACCGAGATCTGAAATCTATTCAGTCCCATGAATAAAGGCCTGAATAGAACCTATACCTTAAAAGGAGGTTAACACCTGGGCCGGTCGGGGGTCAACTCGATTTGTTCAATTTTTTCAGGTTAATTGTGGGGCCTGCAACCCACACTTTTTGGGATATTCGCCGATGAAGCCGGTAAACCAAGACGACTACCAATGTAAACCACAAAGATGCGCCAATTACATTAAAAAGCCGCAAGGATAAAGGCCCAATTAAATTTAGGATGGCTTTACAGCTGGTGTTCTTTGTCTGTTTGGCCAGTCCGGGAATCCTGTCGCATGCTGTGAATGTCAACCGGAACAATGACGCAGCTGAAAAATATCAACCTGCCCAAAAAAATAAATCGGTGAAAAACAAAAGGGGATTTTGACTCAGAGTCACTGGAAAATTTTTTGGATTTAATGTCACAGCCGCCTCCTTCACCACTTCTTCGGCGGGCCTTCAGTTTGATATTTCGACCACTGCTTCTGTTAGCAATGCAACTTTTTCTTGGCTGCCAGGCCCCTGCCA
>JASFOZ010000382.1:0-4741 GCA_050116255.1 Desulfarculaceae bacterium | reverse complement strand
CGGTGACGAAAAGCCCCACCGTCAGCGGGGGACGCCGCGAGTAAGGTTTGTTCACCCTCACCACCACCGGCACCAGGCGGGTGCGCCGGTCCAACTCTCCTTCCGAACGCACCACCTGACCTTTCCAGGAGATTTCTTGGCCGGCAAAGCGGGTGGTCACCAGGGCTTTGGATCCGGGATCGCCTTCCGGAGTCAGGCCGGGTACTGAAAGCCAAGCCAGGTCCTGATTCTCCAAAGACACCACGATCTCGGCGGCGTCGATGGAATAAACGTCAGCCACTTTGTCGCCCTTGCGCAGATATTGGCCCAGGTCGACCGCCTTGGTGGTTACGCGGCCGTCAAAGGGGGCTATGACTTCGGTGCGCTTAAGATCCAGCTCAGCCTGGGACAGCCGCGCCTGGGCAGCGGCCAGATTGGCCCGGGCGGCGGCGAGTTGGGGCTCTTTTGCCACCAGGGCCGGGGGAGTGCCGGCCTTGGAGCCCCGTATGCGGCGCCAGTCCTCCCGGGCGGCGGCGGCCTCCTGTTGAGCCAGTTTGAGCTTGGTCTCGGCTTCCAGGATCTGGGCCTGGGCCAAGGTGACCGCCAATTTGTAGTCAACCGGATCGTTTCTCAGCAGAACCTCACCCTTTTCAAACTGCCCTCCGGCAACCAGGGCGGGGGACATATAGATGATTCGTCCCGCAACTTCAGCCGACAAGGCGCTTTGCCGGGCCGCGATCACGCTGCCCTCACCCTGGACCCGGATGGTATGCGGGCCTATGTCAGCCTTGACCGCCCGGATCGTTGGCCGAACTTCAACTGGTTTGCGTTTGGCCAGGGGCGGTTTGCTCATGGTCAGGGCGATGAGGCCGGCGGCGCCAGCGGCCACCAGCAATAGCGTGACGATCACATGAAATAGGATTCTGCTCTTTTTACTCATGGCTTGTTCTCAGTCTGCCCCTTTTCAAGCGCGGACAGATCCCAACCGCCGCCCAGGGCGCGGTGCAAGGCCACCCGGTTTGATAAGATAGCCAACTCGGTGAGCACCAAGGTGTCCTCCACCTGGTAACGGGTTTTTTGGGCGTCCAGGACTGACAAATAATCGGTCAATCCCCGCTGGTAGCGGCTGTTCGCCGCCTCTTGGGTGGCGATGGCCTCGGTTAAGGTCTGTTGCACCAATTGACGCCGCAGGAGCTGTTCCTTGCGGGTCAAAAGCGCCCCCTCCACCTCGGCGAATGCATCCAGGGCAGCCTGGGCATATTCAGCCAGCCCTTGTTTTAGGCGGGCCTCAGCCGCCCTTTGCTGCGCCTCCAAAAGCCCGGCGTCAAACAAAGGCTGCAAAAGACCCCCGCCGAAGCTCCAGATGTTGGCCCCTGGCTCGAAAAGCTGGTCCAATTCCGAGGAGGAGTAGCCCAGGGCGCCGGTTAAGCGGATGGTGGGGAAGCGGGCCGCCTTGGCCACGCCCACCCTGGCGGTCAGGGCCTTGAGTTTGGCCTCTGCCGCCCGCAGGTCGGGCCGGCGCAAGAGCAGCTCCGAAGGCAGCCCCGGGGGCACCGGTTCCAGATTGAGGAAATAATCCTCCGGCTGGACGCGGGCCGGCTTAGTCTTTGGGTAGCTGCCCACCAATGTGGCCAGTTTATGTTGTTCCAGGCCCAATTCCTGGCGCAATGGCGGAGTCACGGCCTCGGCCTGAGCCAGGGTGCGCCGGGCCTGGCGCAGGTCCAATATGCTGACCAGGCCCCGGTTGTAGCGGCTGGTTACCAGATCCAGGCTCTGGGCAAAGGCCTCTTGGCTGCGCCTGGCCACCTCCAGGCGGCGCTCCAAGGCCTCGATCTTCAGGTAGGAGACCACCACACCGGCGACCAGGGTTTGCACCACAGTGCGCTGGTTTTCCTCGGCGCCCAAGAGATCCGCCCAGGCCGCCTCCTCGGCCCGGACCAAACGGCCCCACAGATCCACTTCAAAGGAAGCAGCCACATTGAGGTTAAAGGAGTCTGTGCGGCGGTCGGTTCCGCGCAGCGAAGACAACGTCGTCTGCACGCTCTGCTGGCGGCCGCCCTTGGCTTCCAAATCAAGCTGGGGATAGCGAAGGGCTCCGGCTTGGCGGAACAGGGATTGCAGCTCCATAACCCGGGCGGCCGCCTTTTTAAGGTCCCAGTTGTGGACCAGGGCCGCTTGCACCAATTGGTTCAGCTCAGGGTCGCCAAAGGTTTCCCACCACCGGTCCTGGGCCTGATAAGCGGTGAGGGCGGCTGGTGCGTGCTGAAACTGCGCCGGAGGCGGGGAGGGGGCCCCGGGAGGACTGTAATCCGGTCCCAATCGCAGGCATCCGTTCAGGGAGGTAATCAGACCTAAGCACAGCAAGATTAACAGGGCCTTTTTCATCAGCTAGAACCCTCCTTTTGCTCAAAGGGAAGGCCGTGCAGGGTAAAGTCAACAAAATGCTCAGCCAGCGCCTTCATCAGGTCATCATCAAATTCAACTTCCATTATGCGGCCAATGGCGAACCGGGCCATGTTGAAAAAAATAACCTGGGCCAACATGCTTAATATAAACAGAAACAGGCGCCTGTCTGTAACCGAGGGCGGAATATTCGGCCTGAGGAGCTGGAACATGAGCTGGAAGTTGGGGCGCATGGCTTCATTGACCACCAAGTCAAAGGCCTCGCCGGGATTTGCCAGCTCCTGGGCGAGCAGATGACGGTGCCTGAAGATTTCTTCATCTGACTCGAAAACGCCCCAAAAGGCCGTGGCCAGGGTCCGGATCACCTGCTCCACCGGGGGCTGGCCATTTTCGCGCAGGGCCTCCAAGCGGGACCGGATGCGCTTGGCCCGAGGGACCCAGCGGCTGCGGAAGACCTCCACATACAGATTTTGTTTGCTTCCAAAATGATAGTTTATGGCTGCGAGGTGGCAGTTGGCGGCGGTGGTGATCTCGCGTACGCTTACGGCTTTGAAACCCCTTTCGGCAAAAAGCCGCTCCGCCTCGTCCAGCAGGCGCTCCCGGGTGTCATCGTTGGCTGGCGTTTCCGTTTTATTGCTCATGGCATTTGTTCCTTTATACGAACGTTAGTATCAAACATATGTTCGTTTGTCAAGTGCTTGTCCTTGTCTTGACCGTTGCCTGGGATGCTGTCATATTATTCATCAAAGATTAAAAGGATTTATCCCACCATGGCCAAAACCGGAAAAACCTCGCCGCCTCGGGGGCTTAATGAGCTGATACTGGATTCAATCACTGAAGGGGTTTTCACGGTTAACCCTGAGCTCAGGGTTCTCAGCTTCAACCGCGCGGCTGAGCGCATCACCGGCATACCTGCTGATAAGGCGGTGGGACGGCCCTGTTATCAGGTGCTCAGGGCCAGAATATGCCAGGAGAACTGCCCCCTGAAGCATTCCATGGCAACCGGCAAGCCCACCCTGGAACACGAAGTGGAGATCACCGGCCCCGAGGGCAGGGTGCTGCCTGTGCGCATCCGCACCGCCGTCTTGCGCGACAACCAGGGCAAGATCGTGGGCGGGGTGGAGACATTCCGCGATCTCTCCGAGGTCAAGCACCTGGTCAAGCGGCTCACCGGCGCCTATACCTTTTGCGACCTCATCGGCAAATCCGAGGCCATGCAGGGCATCTTTGAGATATTGCCCCAGGTGGCCCGCAGCCGCTCCACGGTGTTGATCACCGGGCCCAGCGGTACGGGCAAGGAATTGGTGGCCCGGGCTATTCACGATCTGTCTCTTAGGCACGAGGAGCCGTTCGTGGCGGTTAATTGCGGGTCCATTCCTGAGGCCCTCTTGGAGAGTGAGCTTTTCGGACACCGCCGGGGGGCCTTCACCGGCGCTGACCGCGACCGGCAGGGGCGTTTTGAGGCGGCGGGCAGGGGGACCTTGTTCTTGGACGAGGTGGGCGAGTTGCCTGCGGCGATGCAGGTAAAGCTGCTGCGGGTTTTGGATGCCGGGGAATATACGCCCCTGGGCGCTGATGTGGCCCGCCGGGCCGAGGCCAGAGTGGTGGCGGCCACCAACCGGGATTTGGAACAGGAGATGGCCACGGGCCGCTTCCGTCCTGACCTTTACTACCGGCTCAACGTGATCAATCTGCAGATGCCGCCGCTTAACCAGCGGCGTGAGGATATACCTTTACTGATCGATCATTTCTTGGAAAGACTGGCGGCGGAGCGGGGCGAGCCCCGGCGGCGGCTTAATTCCCGGGCCCTGGCCTTGCTTATGGAGCATGCCTGGCCCGGAAATATACGTCAGTTGCAAAACGCCCTTGAACATGCCCTGACCGTCGCTTCGGGGCAGGTGATCGGGCCCCAACACCTGCCCCAGTCCCTGCTCAAGGAATCCCCGGCCAAGGAAACCGAACTGGACCTGGCCTCTGTGGAAAAACGGGCCGTGGAACAGGCCCTGGCCCGCAATAGCGGCAACCGCAGGCGTGCCGCCAAGGATCTGGGAATATCCACCACCACTTTATGGCGGCGGCTTAAGGCCTATGGCCTGAAATAATCTGGCCGGGTGCTGTTTGGGCCGGCTCAGGCCCCGGAGCGTTCCGGTTTACCTCTTAACAACTCCTGCAATCTCTGCCCGCAGAAAACCTCCAAAGGCTGTTTGGATTAATTTCAAATTGAAATATATTTTTCATTTTGAAATATAACAGAACTGACCTTGGGAGGATTAGTCATTATAAGTATTTAATATATTTAGGTATATTCACTGATGATGCCTGCTGGCATGGCTCTTGTATACTATCTCGGCAACGGTGC
>JASFOZ010000381.1:0-4756 GCA_050116255.1 Desulfarculaceae bacterium | reverse complement strand
CCACATGGGCGTGGGGGTGGTATTGGTGAATAAGTTCGGCCAGGGCCGCCACCCCCCGGCGGTTGCTGGTGTAGCAGGTCATGCCATAAAGATCGGCCCGGGCGCGCTTTATCAAGGCGTCTACATGACGCCAACTGAAATTAGCCAGGTTGAACAGGTACACGGTATGGCCGGCACTCTGGGCCTGTGCGGCCAGGGAAAGCAGGCCGGTGGGCATGCGCAGATAATCCACGCTTTTATGGGGCGGCCCCGAGAAGTTGGGCGGGGGCTGGTCTTGATGGGTGCTGGTATCCTCGCCCGGCGCCGGCAGTTTCCAGGGAGGGGCATGTAACAGGATGATCTGCATAAAGCTGTTCCTTATGATTTAAGCAAGGCCGGACTGATGGGCTATTTGCCGGCAGGGGTTCAAAAACCGGCCCGGGTATTTTTTTGCCTAAAAGTCTATACAAGACTCTGATGAGGGGCAAGCAAGGATGGGAAGGTCTGTGACAGGCAGGGAATCGATGACAACGGCAAGCAGGTTACGGTTCCGGTGAAAGCAGGGAGCAAGGGTGAATATTGGTTGGGTTATGCTACCATGGATGGGTTGAATGAATAAGCAGGAGGAGCGCCTTCATCTTCATCGGCGGCATACAGCCTCGTAAGGTCCAGGTGGATGACAATCCCCGCACTTGCTCTGTTTGCGGACTGCCCTCGGCCCGCCTGCGGCGGGTGGATCATTACCTGAGCCTGTTTTTCATTCCCTTGTTTCCGGTAAAAAGGGGCGAGCCTTTTCTGGAGTGCGACCGCTGTCAGGGCTTGTTTGACCCTCAAGGCGGCCGCTTGAGGGAGGACGCTTGGGGTCAGAGGCGGCGCTGCCCTTCTTGCGGACGCGGCCTGGAGCCCGATCACCGCTTCTGCCCCTATTGCGGAACCCGGGTCTAGTCTTGCCTGACGATCCTGCCTCCTTGCATGACCATATGGATGGCCTGCGCTGAAAGCAGCAGGTCTATCTGCTCCAGGGGATTGCCGGACACGGCCACCAGGTCGGCGGCCATGCCTTCTTTGATCAGGCCGATCTCTTGTTCCAGGCCCAGCACCTGGGCCGCAATCCCCGTGGCCGCGCACAATGCCTCGCTGGGGCTGAGGCCGTTTTGGGCCAGATTGACGATCTCAGCCAGGTTGGCGCCGTGGCGGTTGAAAGGTGTTCCTGCGTCAGTGCCCGACGCTATGCATACTCCGCCGTCATGGGCCATCTCCAGCATTTGCAGGTGCTGAGGCACCACCCACTTGTTCTTCTCCACCGCAAAACTGGGTACGCCGGCCTCCACGCCCTTGGCCAACACATTCAGCCCCGGGGCCAAGGTCGGCACCAGAGGAACGCCGCGCTCCAGCATCAATTCCATGGCCTGCTGGTCCAGAAAGATGCCGTGCTCAATGGAGTCAATCCCCGCCCACAGGGAGTTTAAGATTCCATCCCGGCCTTGGGCATGGGCAGAGGTGAGCCGCCCCGCTTTGTGGGCCTCCTCGATGCCGGCCCTGAGTTCCTCTTTGGTGAGTTGGGTGCTGCCCGGATCCACTCCCGGGGTCAGCACCCCGCCGGTGGCCATCAGCTTCACATGATCACACCCCGCCTTGATCTGCTCCCGGGCCGCCCGCCGCACCTCGTCAGGGCCGTCAGCCTCTCTGCCCCCCAATTGCCAGCCATGACCGCCGGTCATGCAGATGACCCGGCCGGCGGCCAGAATACGCGGTCCCGGCATTTGTCCGGCGGCCACAGCGTCACGCAGGGCTGTATCAATTCCGGCAAAGGCCCCCATATCCCTGACCGTGGTCACACCGGCCATAAGAGTGTCCCGGGCGTGCCGGGCGGCCTTGAGGGTCATCTTTGCCGGGCTGTCGTTTATGGCATTGGTCATGGGGTCGGCGCTGCCGTCAAGGCAAAGGTGCACATGACAGTCTATGAAGCCCGGAAAGAGCATCTTGCCGGAAAGGTCTATACACTCCAGGTCCGGCGGCGGCTGGTCTTCTGCTTTTAGCACCTTGGCTATGGTTCCATGGTCTATGACCACGCCGGCATTATCCAGGACATCCCCATTGCCGATGAACAGGGTTGCGTTGATCAAGGCTTTTTTCATTTGGAGGCGCTCCCATTCCTTTGGTACCAGGGGAACACAGGCATGCTTCTTGGGATCAGCATGATTCGTTTGTGCCTAACTCTGCCAGAAACAACAGGCATTGACCATGGATAAAGGTATTGGCTCGTTGGCGGACTATTTTTTCTTGTGGTCCCTGGCGATTGACTCGGCCAACTCCTCTTCCTCCACGGCCTGGGAAGTATAGCCGTGAGCTCTGAGTATTTTGGCCAACTCCAGGCGGACCTTGGGCTCATGCTGGGCCACGGCCACAGCCTTACGGGCTTGAGTAATGGCCTCCAGCACGTCGCCGGTCTGGGAATGAAGGCGGGCCAATTCCAGATGGGGCTCCGGGGCCGTGGCATCAAGGCTAAGGGCCTGATTAAGAAGCTTTTGGGATTCTTTGAGGTCGCCTTGCGAGCGCAGAAGAAAGCCCTTGAGGAAGGGCCCGCGCCAATCTTGAGGGTGATCCCTGAGCAGGGCCTCGCACCTTGCCAGGGCCATATCCGGCCTGCCGCTATCAGACAGAAGCTGGATTTTGGCCATCTCCGGGGTGATGGGATCACTATCGGCGCTGGCCTTTTCCAGGGCGTTGACCAGTTTCAGGTGTTCTTGGGCCTCCTCCTTGAGTCCATCCAGGTCATATACCTTGGCCAGGATGCGGTGGGCCTTGAGGTCCAAAGGGTCTATTTCAACCGCTTTTCGTAAAAAGGGCAGGGCCTGTTTGTGGTCATGTTCTTTTTCCAACACCAGTTCCCCCAGCAGGCGGTTGAGGCTGCCGGATTCAGGGTGGCTTTTCAGGCAGCTTTCCACCAAGGCCCGGGCCACGCCAGGCTGTCCCGAGCTCACAAAAAGCTGCATGGCGCGCATAACAACCTCTGGATTATCCGATTCCTGGGCAACCGCCCTCAAGGCATTGGCTTTGGAGGCGGCGCTGGCGGCCGCCTCAAGAGAACGCGCAGCCTTGAGGCAATGAGCCAGCTGTTCGTAGGGCTCAACCTCCAGCGGTTTTTGGCGCAGATACTGATCCAGAACCTGAGCCGCGCGGGTGAAGTTGCGGGTGGCGCGGAAAATTTGGGCTCCCAAGAGCAGGATATCGGTGTTGAGAGAATCAAGCTCAAGGGCATACTTAATGTGATCCTCAGCCCAACTATGGCGGCCCTTTTCCAAGAAGCTCTGCGCCAAAGTCCGCCGGGCTTGAAGATTATCCGGGTTCTTCTGCAAAGCGAGCAGGGCATCGGCGATGCCTTGTTCCCGTAGTGACTCAGGGCGCAGACCCAGGCCCTTATAAACCCGGGCAAAGCCCCTATATACACTGGGTTCAGCGGGTTTCTCCTGGACAGCCTCCCGGTAGGTCTCCAAAGCCTCTGCATACCGGCCCGCCTTGAGCAGACTCTGGCCCTCCAACATCAGGGCCTTGAATTTTGAGCCGGTGATGATCCTCCAAAACAATCGTTTTAGCCACATGCCAGTTCCTTCTCTGTGCCGGTGCAAGAGAAGCCGCACTCTCGATCAGGCAGGGCAGAATCAGCGGCTGCTTTATGCAAATCCAGGGGGCTAATCAGTCCTTGGGCAGCAGAACTTTTGGTCTGTAGAGGAGCGAACCTTGTAAGCCGCAGCTAAAAGGTTCAACCTTTCAGGGTGAGGCAGGCGATGGGCAGGCTTTTTGATAGTTTGCAGGTTTGGTATGGCCTGCAAAAGGCCATGCGATGATATCATCACACATAAAAACTATTTTCTGGTCGCCGTAAAACTAAAGTCGCAACTTCTCAAAAATATACCATACGTAAAGGTTGAGGCCAAAAGGCAAACAGATAAGGGGATTCTGTTTTCACTATCCGAGTTGTTAGGTCGGTTTTGGCGGGCGAGAGTTTTGGAAGTACATTGCTCTCAAGCCCAGCGCCGACAGTCTTCTATTTGATCAAAAACATTACTTTTTAGTTACACGAGCTAATGGCTATTCAATGACTAATGCAGGAGCAATCGCAGCAACATAGCAGAATCATAGAAGAAAATAGCAAGGGCAAAAACAAAGAGGGTAAAACCATAAAAAACCGGGCTGGGCTAATGGCTGGTTGTTCTTGACGAAAACCCCCGATGTTTACTATTCTAATAATGATAATTAATAAAGACGGCTTTAAATAGGCACTAAAAAAGGAAAGGGGGTGCTTTATGAAAAAGCATCGTGGATGGCTAGTAGCCTTGGCTGCCTTTGCCCTGGTTTTTTCTGCCAGCGTGGCTGGTGCGCAGGAAAGGCTGCTCTATTCTTACCAGGCAGCGGGCAGCGATCATTGGGTTATCTACAGCATGGTGCCCGGGGCCATTGACCAGGGATCCCAACTTATCGAATATGCCGGTGACGCTTGGTGCCCCCGTATATCTCCGGACGGAACCCGGGTGGCATTCGCTGACAAGGGTTCAGGGGCCATCTACGTGTCCAATCTGGATGGCACCGCTTTTACGCCTCTTAATAATTCGGTCGGAGCCAGCTCCCTGGAGTGGTCCAGCGACGGCTCCCAGATCTACTTCTGGGGGCAAAACAGCCCCTCTGGCGCCCATTCCTTTTATTCGGTGCCGTCCGCAGGGGGTGACACCACCACCTTGTTCGGGGGCCAGAGCTATTGGTGCTGGTTCTATGACGG
>JASFOZ010000380.1:0-4762 GCA_050116255.1 Desulfarculaceae bacterium | reverse complement strand
GGTGTTCCAGCCCATGCCGTACAAGGAAAACATCAAGAACTGGATCATGGTGGCCATGGCAAAGCCGGAGTGGGGCAAGACCGGAAACAGCAGAAGAAAAACAAGGGCAGCCCCGGCGATGCCCAGATCCAGGCGCGGGGAGTCGGAAAAGTCAAAGACGTTTTTTATTGCTTCCATCCGAACAGTCCCTGCGGCCTGAACACCATTATCAAGAAGTAGATCAAATACACCAGGGTGTACTTGAAGCTGTGAATCTGGAGATCCTTGATCGCAGGCCAGTCCAGGACCCTAAGCACTGCATCCCACACCGGCGCAAACTGAACGATGCCGCCGATGATAATTCCGGCCACCAGGGCGCCTTTGATGCTGCCGAAACCGCCCAGGGCCACGGTGGCAAAGGCGATCATGGTGAACAAAAGGCCAATGTTGGGGTCGACCGGCCAGAAGTTCACCAAGACCCCCCCGGCCAAAGAAACGCTGGCACCGCCTATGGCCCAGGCCAGGGCGTTCATCTTCTCGGTGGAGATGCCCATATAGCGGGCGCCCTGGCGGTCCAGGCTGGTGGCGGTCAGGGCCTTGCCAATGCGGGTGCGGTCGATAAGCAGCCAGACCCCCCAGAACAGGGCCACCGAAAAAACCGCCGAGGCCAGCTTGGTCGATTCAAGCACCAGCCCCGGCCCCACGATGAAGCTGCGCCCCACCAGTATGCCCTCATGCACAATACGCGGCTCTGAGCCCATGAACAAAAGAGCCAGATTGCGCAGAAAAAGCATAAGCCCGAAGGTCCCGAAAAGCTGGGCGATCATGGGGCCGCGTAAAAGGAAGCGGACCAGCCCGTAATAGGAAAGCACCCCCAAAACCGCCCCTACCAATCCTGCCACCGGCAAGGTCAACAAGGGGTCCACACCCAGCAGGGGGCTGGTCAAAAGGGTGGTGTACATGCCCAGCATGAGAAATTCGCCGTGGGCGAAGTTGACGATATCCATCACCCCGAAGATGACCGTGAGCCCCAGGGCCACCAAGGCAAAGACCATGCCCATGAGCAGCCCCGACGTCGCCGCCTTGAGAAGTTGGATAAAAAACTCTTCCATACTTTTTTGTCCCGGTCAGGCCGCAGTGGCAAAGCAGGCCCGGGAGAGCAGGCGGGGCCTGCCGTCCCGGGCGCCGGATTGATAGATCCTAGTAACCTCTAAAAGGATAGATCATGGGCGCAGTGGCCACATTAAAGGGGTAAACGATCTCCAGGCCCAGCTGGCCGCCTTTCATTTGATACTGGCCGATGAGTCCCGAACCCAATACATTCTGGCCGGTCTCACCGCCGGTGCTGGCGAACTTCACGCCCTTCCAGGGCACCACCAATTGATCTCCGGGAATCTGGATGCTGTTGCAAGCCTTTTGGATGGCCTTGGGGTCAATCGAGCCCGCCTTCTCCAGCACGTAAACCCAGGTCTGCAAACCGGTGAAGGCCCGCGCCGAGGCGCCGTCCAGGTTCACATTGTTCTTTTTCTTGAAGATGGCGTTGACCTGGCCCGCCACCTTTTTGACCTTGGTTACGCTGGGCAAAAACACACTGCGGGTGAGGATGCCTTCAATATCGCCTTGGAGTTCGCGGAACTCGGGCTTGTCAAAACCGGCGTCCTGGCCCCAGATCACCTTGGGCTTGGCCTTCATGGACTTGAGGGTCTTGACCATCAGGATGGCGTCCGAGGTGTAAGAGGCGAATAGCATGGCCCCGGGCTTGGCCGCAATCATGCTCTGCACCTCAGAGCTGAGGTCCGGGCTCTTGGCGGCATAAAGAATGGATTTGGCCAGTTTGAACTTGTACTCCTTGGCCAAGCTTTTGATCAGGTCGGAGACATGGGCCCCCCACTCGGTTTTTTCGCAGGCGCTGACCAGGGTGGCCAGATCATTTTTAGGAACCGCCTTCACGCCCTTGACCTTGCCTTTAGTCAGCCCCACCAGGAGTTCAAACAAATCCTTGGTGAACCACTTGTCATGAGGCGTGGTGCGCCAGAACCACTTAAAGCCCCTGGCGGTGAGGGCCGGGCTGGTGGAGGAGCCGTTGATGTGCGGCACTCCGTAGCGCTCACAGACCGCTGACACGGTCTTGGTCACCGAGCTGTGGTAGCAGCCCAGTATGCCCACTACCTTGTCGTCCTGGATGAGTTTCTTGGCCAAATCGGCCCCCAGTTGGGGATTGGCCTGGTGATCCTTGAAAATAAGCTTGATCTTGGCTCCCCCCAGGGACTTGATGCCCGCCTGCTTGGCCATGTCCATGTCAATGCCGGCCATGGAATTGTTGGCGATCTCAGCGGCCAGTTCCGCACCCGCCCGCAGCACCCTCCCGGCTGCGGCGGCGCCGCCGGTGAGGGGGTAGATCACGCCGATCTTAATCTCTTTGGGACCGGCCCAGGCTGCTGCCGGAACCAATAGGGCCCCGGCGGCAAAGGCTGCGGCTATCAACATTGCCACCTTGCGCATAATTCTCCCTCCTCGTTATTTAGGTTCTAAAGAATCAAGGGCTAAGCGTGAGAATGTCTGATCCAGGCGGGCCAAAAGAGGATTATGCGGTGGAGTCTCAGCTAAACCGGTAACCCTATAGAGAGTGGAGCGATGTGCCGTGTGTCCCGAACCCGGGGAGGCTCTTTCGGCTCCTCTGCCTTTGATCCATGATGGCATTATAAAAAATGGCTTCAGGCAATGCAATCGCCGGATTTAGCAGGCAACCATCCGGTAACTGTAAGGGGTTAAATCTTTTTTTCGTAAAATAAATGCCAGAACCGAAACCGGATGCCAGGGAGGCGAGAACCCGGCCCGGCGGCCGGGGTGAACCTGCACCTTAAAAAACGCGGTCAAACCAAGTTTTAGCCTGCGATTATCTTGGCGATCCTGGGGCCGGAGCGGCCGTCCCAAAGCTCGGGCACCTGCCCTTTCTTGCCCCCGCCGGCCAGGATCTTGTCAGCTTCCGCCTGGAGGCGGTTCATATCCTTGCCCACCAGGATATTGGTGCCCATGGTGACGGTAATGGGCCTCTCCGTGTTCTCGCGCAGAGTAAGGCAGGGGACCCCCAGGTAAGTGGTCTCTTCCTGTATTCCTCCGGAATCGGTCATAACCATGGCCGCCTTTTGTTGCAGGGCCAAAAAACCAAGATAGCCGATGGGCTGGGTGAGATGCAGGCCCGGCTTGGGCCCCGGGCCGGTCAGCTCGCCCAATTTTTTACGGGTGCGGGGGTGTACCGGAAAAACCACCGGAATCTGGGAGGAGATGTGCTGCAAGGCCTGTAAAATATCAGCAAGGGTTTTAGAGTCGTCCACGTTGGCGGGCCGGTGCAGGGTCACCAGGGCAAAAGGGGCGGCCTGCCCATCTTCGTCTTTGAGGGAATCCAACTCAGGGGGCCAGTGGGAGGCAGCCTGGGGCAGTAACCTGGTCAGGGTGTCTATCATGGTGTTGCCCACCAAATGGATTTTCTCTTCCCCGATGCCTTCGTGCTTGAGGTTATGGTCGGCGTCCTCAGAGGGCGTGAACAACAGGTCGGCCATCTGGTCGGTCAGCTTGCGGTTTATCTCCTCGGGCATGCTGCGGTCAAAGGAGCGCAGGCCCGCCTCCACATGCCCCACCGGGATATGCATCTTGGCGCAGACCAAGGCCGCCGCCAGGGTGGAGTTCACGTCACCATAGACCAAAACCAAATCCGGTCGCGGGGAGGATATAACCTTCTCCAGCCGGATCATGACCTGGGCGGTTTGGGCGGCATGTGAGGCTGAGCCCACCTCCAGGTTCATATCCGGAAGAGGCATTGACAAATCCCTGAAAAAGACTTCAGACATATTGGAATCATAGTGCTGGCCGGTATGCACCAGCACCTGCTCGGCCTGGGCATGTTGGGACAGGGCATCATAAACAGGCGCCGCCTTCATGAAATTGGGGCGGGCGCCGACCACATGAACGATTCGCATGGCTTCCTTGCTTCATCAGCCCCTGTAGGGGGGTTGTTTGCAGTTATTTTTCTTCCATGTCCTTACACCGGGGAAGTGCCAAGAGTAAACCCGCATAAGCATTTTTAGGTGTTTTTCTCCGGACCCTCCATATGCTGTTAAGCAATCTGGCATTAAAGGAAACAATATAAAAAAGTGGGGAGGGGGTGGCCCCTCCCCTTGGTCTTCAATGGGTTGATGGGTTTGCTTTTATAGGTGCCTGTTCAGCGGCAGGCCTTGGGCCAGCCGCGGCCGGTTCGCCCCAACCCTAAAAATCCTTGAAATCGGAGTCATCTTTTTCATCCAGAGGCAGGGCATCCTGGGGACGGACAAGATTGTTGGCCTCGGCCTTGTTGGCCTCCGCCTTCCCAGCCTTCTTGACCTTATTGGCCGGTAAAGGCAGCAGATGCCGCTTGGGGGTTGCCAGTTGCTGCATTCCTGCTGCATTTTGGCTTTCATGTCCGTTCGACCCATAAACCAGGGCGGCCAAAGCACTCACCATGCCGTTCATGGTCTCCGCCTGGCTGGATAGCTCCTCAGAGGCAGCCGCCGACTCCTCAGCACTGGAAGCCACCTGCTGGGTCACCTTGTCCATGTCCAGGGCCGCCTGGTTGATCTGATCCACTCCCTGGGCCTGCTCCTGGCTGGCGGCGGCAATCTCGCCCACCAGCTCCGCCACCTTGGTAGAGCTCTCCTGCACCTTGGAAAAGGCCTCGTCTGTGGTCGCCACCAGGCCCGAACCGTCCTGGATGTTCTTGATGTTGCCCTCAATGAGCTGCTGGGTGTTC
>JASFOZ010000379.1:0-4766 GCA_050116255.1 Desulfarculaceae bacterium | reverse complement strand
GGCCATTCTGGGCTACAAGGGGTCAGACGCCGTACTGTTGAATCTGCGGTCTTGGGTAAAGGCTCAGATCAATTCGAAATCGACTTTTCCAGCCGCCCCCTTTCTTCCCCGATATGAGGGAGATTATGTCCAAGACCTGGATGTCAACACCAGTGCCATAAGGCATTATGTTGACGCCCTGGAGATGCGCGCCAGTGCCCAAGAGGCGCTGGCCCTGTTCGGCGGCAAGGCTCCCCACGCCACCGCCCTTATCCCCGGTGGGATCACGGAAAAGGTGACCGCCCAGAAGATAGCCGCTTACGGCAGCATACTGAACCGGTTGCGGTCCTTCATCGAACGGGTCTACATTCCGGATATAGTGGCGGTGGCTTCGGCTTTCCCCGCCTACTTTAAGATAGGACGAGGTTGCGGCAACTTTTTAGCATACGGCGTTTTCGATCAGAACGCCGGGGGGCATCTGCTGCCTGCCGGAAGAATTCAGCAAGGCAAGCTGTCATCAATTGATCCGGCCAAAATCAGCGAAGACACCACCCACGGGTTTTTCTCCTCACAATCCGGGCTGCATCCATTCGAGGGCCAGACTACGCCCTCGCCCAATAAGTCTGGAGCCTATTCTTGGCTCAAGGCCCCCCGTTACCAGGGCCAGCCCTATGAGGTGGGCCCCTTGGCCCGCATGCTCGTTGCCCACCAAAAGGGGCACGCCCAGGTCAAACCCATGATCGATGGGCTGCTCAGTGATCTAGGCCTGGAGGCCGCGGCCTTGAATTCGGTCCTGGGCCGTCATGCCGCCCGGGCCTTGGAATGTAAGGTGGTGGCTGACGCATGCGCCCAGTGGCTGGATAAGTTGAAACCCGGCCAGCCGACATTCTCGGATTTCGAGATCCCCGCTACTGGAAAGGGTGCTGGACTAACCGAGGCGCCTAGAGGCGCTTTGGGACATTGGATCGAAATCACTGATCACAAGATCAAGAATTATCAGTGCGTGGTGCCTACGACATGGAACGGCTCTCCCAGGGATTCAAAAGGCGTACCCGGACCCATAGAACAAGCCTTGCAGGGCACGCCGGTGGCGGACAAGAACAACCCTTTGGAGGCTGCACGGGTGGTCAGGTCCTTTGATCCATGTTTGGCCTGTGCTGTTCACTAAAGGGAGCTGAGCCTCTTGTTTAAGATCAATCGCCGGCAATTCTTGAAAATGGGCGCCAGCCTGGCTGCGGCCATGGGGCTGGAAGCCACATCCATCCCTAAGATAGCAGAGGCTCTTGCCGAGTTATCCTCAGGCCAGGCTCCTGTGCTTTGGCTCCAGGGGCAGAGCTGTTCGGGATGCTCGGTCTCGCTGCTGAACATTGAAAATCCCTCTCCAGCCGTAGTTCTGACCCAGTATATATCTCTTTTGTTTCATTCCACCATATCGGCCGCCACCGGGCAAACCGCCATGGACGTTGTGAATAAGACCATTGAACTGGGAGGATACTACCTGGCGGTGGAAGGGGCCATGCCTGCGGGCATGCCCGAAGCCTGCGTCATGGGACATAAACCTGTCACCGAGTTGGTTGCAAAAGCGGCTAAAAAGGCCAAGGCCGTAATATGCGTGGGCGCCTGTGCCGCCTATGGAGGCATTCCAGCCGCTGAAAACAACCCCACCGGTTCCATGAGTGTGGCTGATTTTTTAAGTAAAGAAGGCAGCTCCACTCCCCTGATAAGACTGCCCGGCTGCCCCTGCCATCCGGATTGGATAGTGGGAACCCTGGTGCATGTAATCAAGTTCGGGCTGCCCAAACTGGATAAAGACGGCCGGCCTGAAGTGTTCTATGGCCGGTTTCTGCATGATCAATGCCCACGATTCGCTGACTACGAGCGCGAGAACTTTGCCAAGACTTTTTCCGGGGACGGGTGTTTGTTCAAGCTGGGCTGTCTGGGCCCGGTGACCAAGGCCGATTGCACCACCCGCTTTTGGAACCGGGGCGCCAACACCTGCATAGTGGCCGGTGCTCCTTGCATCGGATGCGCTTCCGATATCTTTGCCAAGTCGACTTCCTTGCCCTTTTACAGAAAGGGAGAGCGCAAGTGAAGCTTAGGACAAAACTGATCCTCTCCCTGGTTGTGGTTCTGGTGCTGGCAGTGCTGATCACCCAAGGTGTGCAATACGTTTGGACATCTGGGTTGTTCGCCGAATTTTCGGATCACAATATAAAACTGCTTCAAAAACAAGAACGCAAACAAGCCACTAATTTATTTTACACCGTGGAACGAGCCATTGGAGGCTCACTTATCCGCGGCGAGATGGTCAAATTCACCAAGCTGCTTGAGTCGCTTCAGCAGGTAAAGGGGTTGGAGGAAGTATTTCTCTTCAGTGCCGAGGGAGTGGTAACTCATGCAGCCAAGCCGGCCGGAATAGGCCGGAAGATGGATGAAAAGGTCAAAGCCAAGATCTTCAGTGAAGGCAAACAAATCATCAATGAAAGCGACAAGGCATTCGAAATCTATACTCCTCACCGGGTGGTGGCAGACTGCATCCGCTGCCACACCACCTGGAAGTCCGGCGAAATACGGGGTGTAACCTATTACCAGTTCTCTAACGAGGCGCTTCGGCAGGCCAAATCCGATGCCGCCCAGACGCTTGCCTCCATCCAGACCAGTTCATTTTATTTGATGGGAATCGCCGTCCTGGCGGTGGTGGTCATTTTTGTGCTGGGCATGTTTGTGACCGTCCGCCGGTTTGTGGCTGTTCCCATGGACCGGCTGGTGGAGGCTTTAAGACAATACGATGTGGATTTGACCCTGCAGATTCCGGTTCAGTCAAAGGACGAAATCGGCCGGGTTGCCCAGTTATTGAACCGATTCGTCAGCAAACTGAACAAAATCATCGGCCAGGCCCAGGCCGTGGCTGTGGCCATTGGGACTAACACAGACAGCAGCGCTGCCTCCTTGGATGAGATTACTACTTCCTCTGAGGCAATTGCCGCCCTGGCCAGGGAGAATGCAGATAATGCCCAAGAGGCCCGTGAGCTGATGAAAACGGTCCGTTCAGGGGTGATCGAAGCTGATGAAAAAGTAGGCGTATTGGAAAAGTCCATGGCTGAACTTTCGCAGGCCAGCGATCAGGTGTCAAAAATTATGCAGACTATTGACGAGATCGCCTTCCAAACCAATCTACTCGCCTTGAACGCTGCCGTAGAGGCTGCCCGGGCCGGCGAAGCCGGAGCCGGCTTTGGGGTGGTGGCTGATGAAGTCAGAAACCTGGCATTGCGGGCGGCCGAGGCTGCCCGCAGTACATCTGAAATCGTCGAGGGGACCATCAGTCAGATTGATCATGGCGCGACCCTGGTGCAAGATACCAATGTTGTCTTTGGTAATGTCCGGGACACCATCAACCAGGCAAGCAACCTCATGGAGACGGTCGCGGATTCTTCTGCGCGACAGCGCCAGGACATTGATCAGATCAACACCACCTTGCAGAGTATTGACAAAGCCACCCAGGTGAACGCAGGCAAATCAGCCCAGCTTTCAAAAACCATGTCCACATTTCAGACCAATGCCGCGCTTGAGCTGACGGCTGATGAAGCACCGAAAAAACAGCTCGATTATGACCAGCCCAAAGATAAATCGAAATAAAAAGTAAAAATAGGAGATGAAAGGGAGCCGGCCACAGGCCGATTCCTGCAACTACACAAAGTATCAAAGCACCAACGGAATAGATTGCTATCCAGCCTCCCCGGTTTCTAGCCCCTCATAGACATTTTATTGATATAGCTCCATGGTGCCGTTTGTATGGAGTCTACTGCCCCCCTGGTGCGGGTCTTGCTCAATATATGCGCCGCCTGAACAGCGCCCCGGCCAGCACCAGAGAGCTCAGGCCGATCAAGGCCATGGGCCAATACTGCATCCATAAAAGCTCCCATGGGGCGTCTCTTAGAAACACCCCGCGCAGCACGACCAAGAAATAACGCAATGGATTGATGAGCGTGAACTTCTGTACTATCTCCGGCATGTTGGCGATGGGCGTGGCAAAGCCCGAAAGAACCACCGAGGGCACCAGCAATAAAAAAGCGCCCAATAAGCCCTGCTGCTGGGTGGCTGAAAAGGCAGAGATCATCAGCCCCAGCCCGATGGCCGAGAGCAGGAACAGAAAGAGCCCCAGATATAGCGCCGCCAGGCTGCCGCGCAGGGGGATCTCGAACCACAAGACTGCCACCAGGATGATGAAGCTGCCTTCCACCAGGCCGATGAGCATCCCGGGCAGGGCCTTTCCCATGAGAATTTCCACTGGCCGCAGGGGCGTAACCAAAAGCTGGTCAAAGGTGCCGTCCTCGCGTTCGCGGGCCACGGAGAGCGCAGTGACTATCAAGGTGACCACCAGGGTCAACAGCCCCACGATGCCCGGCACAATGAACCATTGGCTTTCCAGGTTGGGGTTGTACCAGGTGCGCACGTTCAGGCGGGCCGGAGGGGCCTTCAACCCATGCTCCTGGGACCAGGCCGTGGCGAACTTGTTGCCGATGCTCAGCACATAACCCCGCATGACTAAGGCGGTGTTGGAGTTGCGGCCGTCCACGATTACCTGCACTTTCCCCGACCGCCCGGCCAGCAGGTCTGCCTGGAACCTGGGGTGCACCCGCAGCGCCATCAGCGCCTGGCGGTCGTCTATCAGCTGCTGGATTTCCCGCTCGGAGTGGACCGTATATTTTTTTCCAAAGGCCTCGGAGGCCTCGAATCCGGCCAGCAGCCGGCGGGAGGTTACGCTGCGGTCCTGGTCATATACCGCA
>JASFOZ010000378.1:0-4788 GCA_050116255.1 Desulfarculaceae bacterium | reverse complement strand
GCAATACCAAACCAAGCTTCTTCTTCTACCTGGACGGCAAGTTCAGATCCACTGCCTTGGTCCTCAAGGCTATGACCGAGTTGAAGATGCCTTGTGAAGGATACGTCTCCAACCTTACCCCGGCTATCAGCAGACTATGCGGCGACAATATTGAGATGATAGATTCCTTTATCCCCTTGAAACAGATCTTCAGTAATTATATGGGGCTTATTCATCACGGCGGCTCCATGATAAACGGCGCCGCCGCCGCCGGGCAGCCTCAATTTTTATTGCCCAAGCAGATTTCCCAAAAGGGGGCGTCTTGGCTTTTGGCGCAGACCGGCGCCGCCATATGCGCTGCCACCGAAGGCGCAGACCAGTACCAAAAGATTAAAAAAGACCTCGAACGTTTTTTGCGCCAGGACTCTTTTCGGCGCAAGGCCAAAGAACTTGGCGGGCAGATCCAAAAGCAGCCCAAGGTGGATGCAATGCAGGCGGTGCTGCAAAAATGCCTGGAGGTCCTTGCCTAGACCGGACAAAAGCCCAAGCGGCAGAGCGGCCCAGGCCTGCGCCCAGGAGACGCGTATGAGTGAGGAGTCATCTCCAATTCCCCAAATTGACAGAGACATGGCCCGGTTTTTAAAGCCTTCCCTGGGTCTTTTGCTGACCCTGTATGTGATGGCCCTTTTGCCCCGCACCATAGCTGATCCTGACCTGTGGGGGTATTTGGCCTTTGGCCGTCTTTTTTGGGAGGGCGCCGGCTTTCCCTATAAAGACGTATTCGCCTATGCGCCCACCAAGGATATGTGGGTCTATCACGAGTGGCTGACCGGTGTGCTTTTCAACCCTCTCTATGAACACGTGGGCATGTGGTCTTTGCAACTGGTGAGGTACCTGCTGGGTCTGGCCACGGCCGGGACCATCTATGTGACCGCCCGCACCCGGGGCGCCAGCTCCCAAGCTTCGGCAATCGCCCTATTTTTTGCCAGCTTCATGTTTATTTTGGGGTTCAATCCGGTGCGCGCCCAGGTATTCACCTATTTTTTCTTTGCCCTCTATCTGCTGGGGTTAAGCCGGGCCAGCCGGGAGCAATCCTTTTGGGGGCTTTGGTGGCTGGTCCCGCTGATGATGGTATGGGCCAACCTGCACGGCGGGTTTGTGGCCGGCATGGGGCTCATCGGCGTATACGCCTTGGGAGAGGCCCTTTGCCGCCGCCGGTTTGCGCCCTATTTGATTGTTTTGGCCCTTTGCGGGGCCGCCACTCTGATAAACCCCTATGGCCTGGAATACTGGCGATACATCATTCATGCCGTGGGCATGCCCCGGCCGGAGATCAGCGAATGGCATTCGGTATGGCGGGCGTTTCAGACCGGCAGCCCTGTGGACAATTACCTGATTTTTCTGGTTCTGGTCTTCATATCAGGGCTATTTTTGATCTGGCGGCCCCGCAAGAACTTGACCGAGCTGGCGGTTATGACGGTTATGGCCTACTTGGGGCTTAAGCATATTCGCCACCAGATCTTCTTTTTCCTGGTCTTTGGGGCCTTTCTGCCCACCAGCTTCGATTCCCTGGGGAGCCGCCTCAGCGGCCTGAAGGAAAAGATCGCGGCCAGACGCCACCTCTATGTCGGGCTGACCCTGGCGGTCAGCCTTGTTCTATCTGTGTTCCTGGGATATAAGACCATATCCGCCACACCCTGGGAGCTTGAGGCCAAGCCCCGCCAGAGGGTAGCCCCTATCAGCTTCTACTACCCCACCGGCGCCTTGGCCTACATTCAAACCCAGGGGCTAAAGGGCCGGATTCTGACCCTCTTTGCCTGGGGGGAATATTTTCTTTTCCACTGTTATCCCCAATGCCTGGTGGGCATGGATGGCCGCTACGAAACCGTATACCCGGATGACTACTGCCTGGAATACTTTAAATTCCAAAAAGCCCGCCCGGGCTGGCGTCAGTTCCTTAAAAAATATCCCCCTGATATGATTGTGTTGGAGCCGGCAGGAAAGATTACCAAATTACTGGAGAAAGAATCCGGCTGGCACAAGGTTTATGAAGATGACAGCTGTTTTTTGTTCCTGAGGCAAGGATTCGGCAAATAACCCTCGAAATCAAACGGCCGGGGTTCGGCCCTGGCCCTATACCTCCACCTTCATTCCTTCGTAGGCAGCCTCCACCATCATGTTTGCGCCGGCGGCGTAGCGGGCCTTGGCCACTATCTCATCTATCTGGTCGTCGGTGCGGGAGGGTTCGTGGTGGGTCAATATCAGGCGTCCCACCCCTGACATGCGGGCCAACTCCACCGCCGAACGCCAATCCGAATGGCCCCATCCGGCCCGCGATGGCATCTCTTCGGGCAGATATTGGGCGTCATGGATAAGCACCTCCGCGCCTTGGCAGAAAGGCACCAGGGCGGCGGGCTTAATCTCGGCGTTGGGGTCCAGCTCGTTGTCAGTGATGAATACAATGGCGTTGCCGCCCTCTTCAAAGCGGAGGCCTAGGCATCCCTGAGGATGATGCAGGGGCGTGGTGCGCACCACCGCCGCCCCCAGCTCGAATCTGGATGCGGTCATCTGAGCAGATCTCCCGATTTTTGAAGGCAGCTGGTCGAAGCGCAAAGGGAAGCGCCCGTCATTCTGGCGGGAATCGAAAAGGCTGGCCAATCCTTCCAGGCCGGTGGGCCAGCCGCCCACCTTGATCTCGGCCTCGGCTTGGTAGACCGGCGAGAAAAAGGGGAATCCGTACAAATGGTCAAAGTGCAGATGGGTGAGGATCATCTTCACGCGCGGCGGTTCCGGCCGGGAGGCCAGCTTTTCTCCCAAGCGGCGGATGCCGGTGCCCGAGTCCACGATAAGACAATGGCCGCCGCCGAAGTTCACCTCCAGGCAGGTGGTGTTGCCCCCGTATCGCAGGGTATCAGAGCCGGGAACGGCTATGGATCCGCGGGTACCCCAGAAGCTGAGATGCATGCACACGCTCCTTGCCCGTCACGATGATCCACCAATGCCAGGCAAAAAAAGAGCTTATCCCCTAAGAGTGCGTCGCGCCGCCGCCGCTGTTCTTGCTGTTACTCTTGACAGGCGGCATTTTTGCTCACGCGGTTTCTTAGTAGAAGTCTACAGGTAATCCTGCCTTATATGGCGCTGTTTGTGCAAGCATATGCCGGCCTGGGGTCCCCTAACACTGCCGCAATTTCAGTGCCCGCGTCTGTCCTGAGACAAGCAACCGGCCTTAAAGCGGAATAGGCCGGACTCCCCATTGTTCTTACCCGCTTGGGTGCACCCGGGAATAGCCATCAGGAATGGCCGGGATTGGGTGCGTTTGTTAGGGGGTTGGCTGGCCTAAGCGTCAGGCCTGTACAGCCACAGTGTATTAAAGCCCCCTCCCAAGGCCCTCCTGGTGCGGAGGCCAGGCGCATGGCTTGCCAACCCGGGCACCCCCGGCAAAGGTGAAAGCCCGCCTTGAGGCAAGGAGGTTGGCCGGATTTGGGTTTGGAATCAAGGTATGTCATGTTTGTTTATTCACCTTTGCTTTACCTTATCCTGAATCTGAGACTTTGGCTCCGGAAAGATTGGGTCCGAAAATAGGCATGATTTTGGCGGTCTGGAGAAACTTAACTATACCCAGCCTGGTCAGGCTTGACTGGCTCAATGTGGCAATGTATATATGCGCCGCCATGAAGTAAACGCTGTCCAATCAAAATGGGCTGAATGCCAAGCCCGGCTTTTCCGGATAGTTTCCTTAGTCAAAGGGATGCGGTGTCTCGGTACCTGCATCTTTATTTAACTACATGCTATTGCCATATGTTACGGCATATAAGGATATACAGTTATGTTTGAAAATAAACTAATTGAAATCATGAAAGACGCCCCGCCGGCGGAGGGCCTGTGGGAGGATGGCTATAAGATACCTTGGCACGAGCCCGGCTTCAGCCGCAGGATGCTGCGCGAGCACCTCAGCCAAGAGCACGATTTGGCCAGCCGCAGACAGGAGGTCATTACCGGGCAGGCCGCCTGGATCGCGGAGCGCTTTTTGGGCCAGGGCAAATGCAGGATTCTCGATCTGGGCTGCGGGCCGGGACTGTACGCACCCCACCTGACCCAGGCGGGCCATGCCTATTATGGCATCGACTTCAGCCCCGCCTCCATTGAGCATGCCCGGCACAATTTTGCTGGCAAAGGTCAATGCGAGTTCGTCTTGGGCGATGTTTGCCGAGCTGACTATGGGCAGGATTATGATTTGGCCATGATGCTTTTCGGCGAGATCAACGTGTTTTCGCCGGATGAATGCACCCGCATCCTGGCCAAGGCCCATGAGGCCCTAACGCCCAGCGGCCGCCTGTTCCTGGAGGCGCACACGCCCGAGGCGGTGCGGGAACTGGGCTGTGGTAGTTCCTGGTACAAGAGCTCAGGTGGTCTGTTTTCCGAACAGCCCCATGTGTGTCTCACCGAGAACCACTGGTACCAGGACCAGGCCGTGGCCTTGCAAATATTCCATGTGGTGGATTTGGCTAGCGGCAAAATGCAGACTTATCGCAGCACCAACCAGGCCTACAACCAGCAAGAGTATCAGCGTTTGCTGAACCAGGCCGGTTTCAAGCAGGTGGAATTCCACCTTGATTGGCCGGCCCACAATAAGGCGCTCTTGGCTGTGTCGGGTATCAAATAATCACCAGCCCTGGCAGGCGGCGGGCGAGGCGAGGCCGCCCCGCCCGCCGCTCATATCCCCCTGCCCCGGCCCGGCCGGGCAAAGCCTACATTTGCATGCCACCGTGACCCGCTTTACAATTAAAAAATTAAATCACCCAATTACCC
>JASFOZ010000377.1:0-4817 GCA_050116255.1 Desulfarculaceae bacterium | reverse complement strand
GAAGCGAGGACATAGCCATGGCGAAGGCTATGGGAATCCGGAGGAAGATCATCAAAAAGAAACTGCCAAGCAGCAGGACCAGGGGATTCATGCTTCCTCGCTTCCGGCCAAAATCTTCTTGAACTGGATACAGTCCTCCCAGAGGTTTTCCAGGCCAAATAAAAACATGAAGCACCCGGAAAGGGGCATCACCACGAAAAGCCAGGCCATGCTCAAGGGGATGCTGGTGCAGTCTCTAACCAAGCCGAGCTGGGTGAATTTGGCCCCGCCCCACATCAACACAAAGATCAAAGAAAAGATGGCCAAATCGGCCAGGATGTTCATCAGGGCGTTGGTGACCACGAATTTGGGCGGGAGAAGCTCTATCACGTAATGGGCCCTGGTCTTGACCGCCACCGCCGATCCCAGATACACGGACCATAAAAAGCATAAAAGGGAAACCTCGGCGGTCCAGCCCATGGGGATCTTGATGTAGTTGCGGGTGGCGATCTGCAAAAGCACCACCAGGGTGAAAACCGCCAGCAATACCACACAGGATTTGCGCAGGATTTTTATCAGGAATTGGTTGACCGTTGACAAAAGGCTCATGCTAAATCCGCACCTTCCGTACAGTCATCTTTTGTTAAGCGCCAGGGGCACAAGCCCCTGGCGCAGCCCGGCTTATTTTATGGCGCGGACCTTCTGCAAGAGTCCGGTCAACTTAGCTTTGTTAGCCAACTCGTCCTGCAGGGGCGCGAATAGGCTGATAAAGGCCTGCTTGTCCACGTCATTGACCTTGACCTTGTATTTGTCTATCAGGATCTTGAGCTTATCGTTGTCAGCCTTTTGGCCGCCTTTGGTGATCACGATACCGGCCTGGGCCGCAACCTCTTTTACCACTTTTTGCAGGTCCGGGGGCAGACGCTTAAAGGAAGCCGAACTCATGGAGATGTGAGTCACCATGAATTGATGCTGAGTCTTGCTGTGAAAAGGCGCCACCTCGTAATAACGGCTGCCGAAGTATCCGCTGATTGAGCTTTCAAAGCAGTTGACCACGCCGGTCTGCATGGCCGAATAGATCTCTTTCCAGGGCATGGGACTGGGTATGGCCCCGGTGGCGGCCCAGATCTTGGTCACAATGGGATTGCCCGGCACTCGCATCTTCATGCCTTTGAGGTCAGACGGTTTTTTGATGGGCTTCAGCTTGTTGGAGCAGTTGCGCACTCCGCCGCCGCCCAGGGCCAGCAACTCCAGATTGAGTTTACGCTGGGCATAGGCCTTTTGCAGATGGGCAAACACCGTGCTTTTGGTTGAAGTCACCTTGAAGAATTTATTGTAGTCCTTAAACAGATAGGGAAGGCTGAACAACTGAAACTCGGGCAGGAACACCGCCGCCGGCGAGGTGCCGCCTATGACTATGTCAATGGTTCCCATGCGCATCTCGTCTATGGTGGTCTGGTCGCTGCCCAAACTGGAGCTGTGATTCACGCTGAGCTTAATGGCGCCCTTGCTCTTGTCGGCCAGGGCCTTGGCCATAAAGTTGGCCGCATCGATCCAAGGGTGGGGCGGACTGACCACCGTGGCCAGGCGCATTTTATAGGTTTTGCCGGCGGCCAGAGCCGTGGGGGCGGTGATAAGGACTGCGCCCAATAACAGCGCAATAAGCAAAAGCATTGTCTTTTTCATGGCAGACTCCCTCCTGAAGGCTTGGGTACGGTTATATTTATACGGATGCTTTTATGCAAAAGGCTCCGGTGCCCATGAAGGTTGAGCGCTTAAAACCTCTCCGCTGACAGCCGGGCCGCGTAATAGTTGGTTGCCGGCGTCTTGGGATCAGCCACGCAGCCCGGCCCCAGGATAAGCCCCTTTTTACCGGCATCCCTGACCGCTTCTTCCACATGCCGGCTTATAATTTGGGGAGTTTCTTTGGCCAGCACTTCCTTTTCGTTTATGCCGCCCATGAGGCACTTAGCGGTCATTTTGCGGGCCTGGCCCAGGCTGGGCTGCACCCAGCGGTCATGCCAGTTCAGGCAGTTTGCCGGGTAGTCCAAAAGGTCCTGGAACATGACGTTGTCGCCATGGAGGTGCAGGACATTGAAAAAAGTGGCATCAACAAAGGAGTCAAATACCTCCAGGTCATATTTCTTGCCGAACTCATTATGCTCTTCGCTTGTCATCAGGTCGGTGCAGGCGCACTGGGTGGCGAAGAAAAACCCACTCACCCCGGCCTCTATATTGGCCTTAACAAAATTGATGGTGGTGGCGGTGATGACCCCCAAGGCCTGGTGCAGGATATCCGTGGCTTCTTTCAAGTCCTTGAATATGCGGTCCCCGGCCAGCTTACGGGCAGTGGTCAAAGGGCTGAAAATGGTCTGGATGAAAGGAGCCTCGCCCTGGAGCAGCTTACCCACGTGACGGGCCAGCTGTAGCTGTTTACCCCAGGTGCCGTAGTCTGCAGAAAGCTCCTCCAGTGACTCCCAGTCCTCCAGGCATTGCACCCCGTATTTTTCCACCACCGCCGGTTCATGGGGGGTGCAGAAAATTTTGATCTGGCAGCCCCAGTCCTGCACCGTGTAAAGGCCAAAGGGCATCAGTTTGATAAAGTCGTAGTCAAACTGCCGCATGGCCTCCACCTGGTACTCAGCCAGTCCACGCGGGTCCTGGTCCTTGTGGGGGTAGTGCAGCCATATGCTTATGGGTATGCGGTCGGGTTCTTCAATACTAAGCGCCGCTCGCACCCGTTCGCTCTTGCTCATTTTGGAGGTCATGTTTTTTTACCAATAAGAAACGCCTTTAGGCACAAGGGGCCGGACCGGCCGGCACCCTAAACAGGTTCCCAACTCACATGATAACTGATATACTACGTAGCATACCCAAAATGAGGCCGTCAAGCCCGAAAAGCCCGGCCAAAATCCGGATTTTGGCCGGGCTGCCGCAGCAGGCCGGCTCTCATGTAAATCTTTAATTATTTAGGATGGATACGAAATTTCCCGTCTTGGCAATGAAAGGCAATAACCAGCGCTTGAGGCCCCACCCCGCTTTCAGACCTCGGATAGGAAGATACCAAAGCGCATTTGACCTTAACCAAGTGGGTATGTTACGTAATATGCCGTTAAAATTTCACCTTGAAGGAAACCACCGGTGCCTAAAGCCAAAAAAAAACCGCCTGTGGATATATTCACTACCCTAAGAGACAGGATCGTATCCCTGGAATACGAGCCGGGCATGCCTCTGAACGACACCGAGATCGGCAAGGAATTCGGAGTCAGCCGCACCCCCATAAGGGAGATCATAAAAAAGCTGGAGCAAATGGGCCTGGTTACAGTCCTGCCCCGCTACAGCACCCGGGTTTCCCAGATTGACATCAACGAGATCCGCTGGGCCTTTGAGGTAAGGCTGCGTTTGGACGGCATGGCCGGCGCCGAAGCCGCCCAAAAAATACCCGAAGAACGCCTGGCGGAGATGAAGCAAATAATTGACAAGCTAAACCAACTGGATAAAAACGGCCCAAAGAACAAAAGAAAGATCAGCGCCCTGCACGCCGAATTTCATGCGATCCTCTATGAAGCCACCGGCAACCCCCTCCTGCGCGAAATTCTGGACAACCTGCACAGCCGCTGCGCCCGGGCCTGCAACGCCTTTTTGGGGCATCAGCACCATTCCCTAGCCGATCTGGACCAGGTCCAGGCCATGTACGATGCCCTGGCCCAAAAGGACGCTGAAAAAGCGGCCCATCTTTGCCAGGCACACGTACAGTCGGTAATAAACCGCCTTAAGACCGCCATTCTCTAAACAGCGATTACCTAAGCAGGCCTTCATTGGCGCGGCTGGACAAGAGTAATGCGCGCTTGTTAGGTTAATGCTTGCGGAGAAGGCAAGATCATACGCAAATCATGGCTCAAGGGCGCGGCCTGATTCGTCATGGCTCCGTAAGAGGCACCCAACCTTGCAGGGCATATCCCGCCTTTATGAATAGCGGCCACGGCCTTTAAATAGGGAGTACTCAATGAAGAGAAAGTTATTCTGCCTATTGCTGGGTCTGGCGCTGGTGTTTCCCGCCATGAGCGCTCTGGCCGCGGGGGATGAGCGGCCCCTGACTCCGCAGGAGCTTGCCGAGTTCCAAGGTCAGATCCCTGGGGTGGAGGCTGAAATAAACGCAACCGTCAAGGGCATGCTGCAGCGGAATCCAAGCAAAGTCACGCCCACCAAGTTCCAAAAGTATTTCAAGGTCGAGCAAAAGAGCTCCAGCCCCAGCCGGGCCGTGCTCCGCGCCAAGAGCGCCATGCAGGCTGGGATTCAGGCCTATATGAAAAGCCTGACCGATCAGGGCTGGGTGCCGGTGGACAATCCCGCACCGACCATCAAGTACAAATACAAGTTCGGCTTTAGCAGCTTTAAGTTCTACTGCCGCATCTCGGTGGACCTGACCATCTGGTGCGTCAAGTTGCCCTAGCGCAGGCCTGTTTTCAAGGGCCTGGGGCCGCGTTAACATCGCATGTGGGGTGGCTTGTTTAAATCAATGAAACAAAAAACTACGCAGGCACTAATCTAGAATATTTCCCAATCCGAATAGAATGGCTTTTCTGGAGGAGGGGGGGATCACTCGGGGTCCCCGAGCAAGCCCTGCTTGCTTGGGGTGTAACTCCGGGAGGGCAACCCCTTCTTTTTCAGAAACGTCTCGACTGCTGAGTGCCTCGCTTAATTAGGTATCATCCGCCATGGCCGAAAGGCTTTTCCGGTAAGAATGTGTGGGTGGGAACCATTTCTTTTTGTATGTGAATTCAAACGTCAATTGCAACAGGTGGCTTTAGTAAAGACTTCGCTTGGTGTGAGGTAGC
>JASFOZ010000376.1:0-4817 GCA_050116255.1 Desulfarculaceae bacterium | reverse complement strand
AGCCAAAGAGGGGCCTGGGCGGAGATTTTTTCCAGAACCTGCCAGCGGGGCCGGTCCAGGCAATCGGGCCGGGTGGAGACGATGATCCCCGATACCCCAGGCACACTGAGCGCCTCCTGGTAAAGGGCGGCCAGATGTCCGGGATCGCCGTAGGTGTTGCTGTGGGCCTGAAAATAGGCCAAAACCGAGGGAAGGGGGCGTTTGCGGGCGGCGGCCCGCGCCTGAATCCTCTTCAGCCCGTTCTCCAGTTGGGTGGTGACGCTTTTGTCCTGCGGGCTCTTTCCGGCTCCGCCGGGAGGGCAGTAGCGGCAGCCGTCCCTGCTCAAGGTACCGTCACGGTTGGGGCAGCCCAGCCCCGCATCCAGGCCGATCTTGACCACCGGCCCTTGAAAGCGCTCTCTCAGCCAAGGGCCCAAGAGATTGAGGCGGGATTTCAGGATGTGGCCGTCCACCGCTATTTTTGCTGCTGGCTGGGCTGGGGCATTATGGGAGCCTGCTCACGCACCACCCAGATTCGATTATACTTGCCCGGAATCGGCTGTCCCCGCCCGTAGTTGCGCCGGTATTCCGGGTTATTGCACAGCCCGAAGTACCACCGCTCCTTATAGGGGCCGCAGAACTCCATGCACACGTACATCCCCCCTTTACCGTTGGGGTGCACGTCATAATCCACTTTCCACTGGGGGTCCCATTTTATATAGGTTTCATCCAGGCCCGGGGGGGGGTTGGTGAAACTGCCGTCAGGAGGAAAATGACCATTATTATCGGCAGCATATCTCTCCAAGGCAGCCTGGATGACCGGGGCGCGCTCCAGAAAACGCTGGTAGGCTGCCCTTTCGCGCCGCCCTTTGCCGGTGATGGAAAAAACCAGCAGTATGGCCACTGCCAAGCCGATGGCTATTAGCTCCCAAACGAGCAAGCCCCGGGGCCTTTGTTTTGGGGGCGGTTCCATAACCGGGGAATATAGCATACAAACGCACCCTTGTCCCCCATGGCCTATGAATGCTATAAGATGATGAATACATCGGATGGATCCGAATAAAAACGGAAAATCCGGGCCGGAATCAGAGGAGAGCCCGGTCTAGGCTGTATAAGGATTGCCGACCAATTCCATATGGTAAATGGAGTATTTAGCTTGGAATGGAAGTGCCCAGGGAAGGGCTGATTCATAAACCATTGGACCCTTGGGGGGGGCAATGAGCTTATCAGAAGAATCTTCGATCAAATTGAGGGGTATTAAACAAGTATCAGAACAGACCGGTATCCCCGCCTCAACCATCCGGTACTATGACCAGCAGTTTGAGGAATATTTAAGGTTGCAGCGGGGGGCGGGCAGAAGACGCCTCTTTACAGACGAGGCGGTGGAGAGGCTTATGGCTATTCACCGCCTGCTTAAACAAGACCAGCTGAGCTTGCGGCAGGCCCGCAAGGTTCTGGCTGGGCAAAAGCTGCCCCTGGCCTCGCCGCCTCATGACCGGAGTGATGACCTGCGTCGGTTCCAAGAGGAAATGGCCGACTTGCAGGGCGAGGTCACCTCTTTGAAAAAACAGGTCCTTGAACTCAAAGAGATTCAGCGCCGCACCCTGGCTTTGGTGGAAGGGTTGACCGGCCCCTGAATAATAGGGGAGTTGTAGCCCTAACTGACCGGAGCGGCCTGGTCCGCCCGCCGCTGCCGCAGGCTCTGCCAGTGTTTTTCTTCCCGGCGGCTGCGCAGGATTTCAATCACCACCGCCACGGCCAGGCCGGCCAAGGCCAAGAAGGTTAGTTGCAGGTGTAGTACAGGCATGCCTTCTCCTTTACAAGCGGCCTAAATGACTAAGCAATTCACATCAAAACCAGCCAGCACCCGGCGGATGGTGAGGGGACAATCAGCTCCGTCAAAATTGACGCAGCGCCTCGACTCTTCGTCCCATTCCATTCGCTGGCAAACCAGGCAATAAATCTCGGGTTCAAAAGTCTCTGCTGGTTGGGTTTTACTTTCCATTATTCACTCCCGCTGTCAGGCATGGGGATTTGCTGTTCGCCGCAGGTAAAAGCAAGTACGGTGCCAGCGAAGGCATTCTTTGTAATAGGCTTAAATTGTTTAATAATTATCCAAAGACCCATGAGGGGGCCTCAGTGGCGGCAATTTGTTCCCAGGCAGGCAGCGTCAAAAGGCAGACATTTACATCCCAGGCCCGGGGCAATTGCGGGGCTGGGACAGGTGGGTGCTCAGGTTCCAGACCTGGCCATCTGTCATTAGTTTGACACAGCCATTTTGGGAAGTGCGGAAGATGCGGGCCCCCTGGTTTTTGACCCTGGCGGTTACTTCAGGGCGGGGCAAGCCAAAGCTGTTCCCGCAACCTGCTGAAAAAACGGTTATATCCGGTTTGAGGTTTTGAAGCAGGCTCTTGGTGCAAGACCCCTTGCCGCCGTGGTGGGCCGCAACCAGCACCGTTTGCCCGGCGCTGGACAGGGTGGGGGCGACTTTCCTTTCCACCGCAGGCCCGGCGTCCCCGGGCAGCCATAGCCAGCAGCGCCCCAACCCCAGGCCCAGCCATAACGAGCGGTCGTTTTCGTTCAGCCCCGGGGGGAAGCCCCCAGCCGGCGGCCAGACCAGGTGGAGCCGGGCCCCTCCCCACTGCCAGTGCCGGGGTATATCCGGGGGCTGGCGAATCTCCACTCCGCCTTGACGGGCGCTAATCAGCAAGCGGCCATAGGGTCCGCTGTCCGGGGGCGACCCGTTGGTCCACACCTGCCTGGGTTTGAACCAGCGGGCCAAAAAGGCCAGGCCGCCGGTGTGGTCCGGGTGGCCATGGGAGGCGATCAATATATCAACCTGGGTGATGCCTTGAGACCACAGGAAGGGGGCCATCACATTTTTGCCGAAGTCGAAATCCCCGCCAGCCCAGCCGCCGCCGTCCACCACCAGCACCTGGCCCTGGGGAAGCCGGGCCACGGCTGCCGATCCTTGGCCCACATCCACCACCCACACCGTTAGCCTGCCATCAGGAGGCTGCGGCGCCGCCTGCATCACGGCCATGACCAGGGCGAACAGGGCCGCTCCCCCTGCCAGCCAGCGCCAATCGCCGCGAAGCAGAAAAAAAAGCAGGGACGCGGCATAGAGAAATACCACGGCAAGGGGCTTGGGGCCGGCCAGATAAACCACCGCCCCTTTAATGTCGGCCAGGGCCTGGACCAGGTTTACGGCTGCGGAAGCGAAAAACAGGGCTATTTCCCAAATGGCGGCCCCGGCCCCGGCCCAGAACAAGCTCAAAAAGGCGCCCAAAAGGGCCAGGGGCAAAGTGACCAGGCCCACTAACGGCATCAGCAGGGCGTTGGCCGGGACCGAGAGCCAGGGTAACTGGTGGAAATGCATCACCGTGAGGGGCCATATGGCCACGGCCACCACCGCGCTCACCAGCAGCCATCCCAGCAGTATTCCCAGCGCCCGGCCCAGGAAGGTGCCTGAGCCCATGCGGCGGGCCAGGGGGCCGGCTGCCATCAAGATGGAGGCCACCGCCACAAAGGAAAGCTGAAAAGACAGGGTCAGGGGCGCCTGGGGCCAGATGATGCAGATGATTAAGGCTGCCAGGGCCAGCCCCCCGGCGGGCCGGTAGGGACGGTCCCAAAACAAGGCCGCCACCAGGCAGGCGGCCATGACCAGGGCGCGCAGGGTGGGTGTGGACAGGCCGGCCAGGGCGGCGTAGGCGGCGCAGGGAACCAGGGCGCCCAGGGCCGCCAGCTTGGGCACCGGCCAGCGCAGGGCCAGGCCCGGCCAGGCAGCAAAGCTAAGGCGCAGGACCAGATAGCCCAGGCCCCAGACCAGGCCCAGATGCAGGCCGCTGATGGCCAAGAGATGGGCTGTGCCCAAGGCGCCGAAGGAATCCCTAAGACGGGAAGATAGCTCGCCCCGCTGCCCCAGGATCAGGGCCCGCAAAAGGCCCCGCTCTTGACCCGGCGGAAGCTGGTCAAAAAGGCGGCCCAAGCGCTGGCGCGCCCTTTGTACCAGCCTGGCGGCCATGGACATTTCCGCTGGCCCCAGGCCAGTAAGACCGGCGCGCTTGCCCACCCAGGCCCGGGTCTGTATTCCCTGGCGGGCCATGTGGGCGGCGTAGTCAAAGCATCCGGGGTTGGCAAAGCTGACTATGGGCTTGAGCCGCACCCGGGCCGAAAAGCGCCGGCCCACCCCGGGCACAGAGACCTGCTTGGCAAAGCCCAGCCTGACAAGGCCTGTAACCGGCCTGCCCTCCCAAAAGCGGGCCCGCACCACTGCCTGGGGTCCCCAGGAACCGGGTTGGGGGGCCTGCACCATGTCAGCCACCAGGGTTTGCCTGTGGTAATTGACCCAGCGGGATATGTGTTCTGGAGGCAGTTCCTGGGCGCGCTGGCAGGCCAGCAGGCCCGCCCCCAACAAGAAAAAGAAGGGCGTCAGTAACCAGGGACTGAAACGGCCGCGGGAAAGGCCCTGCCAAAGCAACAGGACCATGAAAAGGGCGGCTCCCCCCAAAAACAGCGGCCACCAAGACAGGGCGGCAACCTCTGCCGAGAGGATGCCCGTTACCAAAGCTGCGGCAGGCAGGACAAGCGGGTGCAGGCTCATGTCGAGATTATAATGGTTCCCGGGACGTGAGGGGAAAAAAGACGAGACAGTCAAGCCTCGGGATTTTCACGGGCATGTGACCATTCCAATTCGCATCTAAAAGTGGAGCAGTGATTATAGATTTCCTTTTTAGTTGCCTAAAGCAATTAAATTGTATATACTGGCAACTAAATGAAGGCGATCTATTTTATTCATGATAAAAACACAAAAATGCATGGCTATACTCACTTGGGTA
>JASFOZ010000375.1:0-4833 GCA_050116255.1 Desulfarculaceae bacterium | reverse complement strand
GGCCATGGCGAAATAGGGACCGGTCAGGCGCAGGGTGGGAAAGCCCAGTATCACCCCAACCACCAGGCCGGTGATGCCCGCCAGACTGAAGCAGGCCAAGAAGGGTAGGCCTAGCTTGACGCTGGCCAGGGCTGAGGCGTAGGCCCCCAGGCCGAAGAAGGCGGCGTGCCCCAGAGACAAAAGCCCAGTGTAGCCAAAGCATAGGTTCAGGCTCAATCCCAAGATGACGTAGATCAGGATCATATTGACGATGTGCTGATTGTAACGGTTGCCCACCAGCAGAGGGACCAGCGCTAGTGCCGCTAACAGGACAATTGTTTTGACCGTCTTACCTGGATTCATGATCACACCTTGGATACCGTGGGCTTGAGCAGTAAGCCGCTGGGTTTTACGATCAAAATCAAAATCAACAACATGAAGGCCAAAACATCCTTGTAGACAGAGGAGATGAAGGCGGTTACCAAGTTCTCCAGGATACCCAGCAGAAACCCGCCCAGTATGGCCCCCCGGAAGGACCCCAATCCGCCCAGGACAGCCGCGGCAAAGCCCTTGGCGGTGAAGATAAGCCCGATGTAGGGAGTGACGAACAAGACCGGCGCGATGAGCACGCCCCCGACCGCCCCCAAGCCGGCGCTGGCGCCGAAGGTGAAAGAATCGGCGATGCTCAGGTTAACTCCCATGAGCACAGCGGTCTCACGATCCTGAGCCGCGGCCCTAAATCCCTTGCCCAGCCGGGTCTTTTTCAAAAAGATGTTAAAGATGATCATGATGAACACGGCCAGCAAACAGATCCAGATCATTTCCACCGGCACCCTGATCCCAGCCAAATCCAGCACCTTATCCGAAAAAATCTTGGGAAAACGCCAGGCATCGGTGCCCCAGATCAGCATTACCGCATTCTGCAATACAATGGCGGTGCCTTGGGTGCTCATCAGCAAAAAAACATGGTGGGCCTTCCACAGAGGGCGGTAGGCTATTCTCTCGAAGGCAATACCCACCAGGGCTACGCTGACGGTGGAGAGAATGATTGCCAGCCAAAAAGGAAATCCCCAAAGCAAGTAAAAGGCAATGGCGCCATAGGCGCCCAGCATGAACAGATCGCCTTGGGCGAAATTGATCACGTTTAATGACCGCACCGTCAGGCTGAACGCCAAGGCTATCAGGGCATAAATGGATCCGATGGCGATGCCGCTGATCAATAGCTGGATAAGTTGCGAAAGGTCCATGATATTTCATCCCGTCAGGATCGATGGCTACTTAGCCGCAACCGTGAAAAGGTTTTTGGGGCCGGCGCCAGGGAGGCCCGAGTCAGAACCGTGGTTCTGACTCGGGCAGGATCAGTACTAATAAGTCAAGTAGCAAAGCCTCATTCACTATTGGTCCGAAGACCAAACCACCTTGGGAACCTGGTTTTCAACTCTCATGATGATGGAACTCTGGCCTCCCTGGCCGTTTTTGTCTGTTTCTATGCGGCCGGTCACTCCCCGGTATCCCTTGATGCTTCTGAGGTACTGCCTGATCTTCTCTTTATCGAAGCCCACTTTCTTCATGGCTATTGACAGCACGTTGCATCCGTCATAGGCCAGGGCCGAGGTGGGGGTGGGATTGCCGTACTTGGGCTTGTAGGCCTTGATGAAATCCTGCACCCGCTTGGCCGGGTCATCCAAGGAAAAGTAGGTGGTTATATAGAGCCCGTTGGCCGCCTTGCCCGCCAGCTTGAGAAACGCGCCCTGCAGAACGCCGGAGCTGGCCAAAAAGGGCATTTTCAGCCCCAGTTGTTTGGCTTGGATGAGAATCTGGGCGCCTTCCACATAAAGACCCCATAGAAATACTCCGTCCGCTCCTGAATTTTTGATGTTGTTCAACTGGCCGGCGAAATCCTTATCTCCCACATTGAAGCTTTCGATGATTACCGGCTTTAGGCCCAACTTTTTCATTTTGGCCTTTAAGGCCGGCAACGCGCCCTTGCCGTAGTCGGAGCTGTCATGCAAAATCGCCAGCTTCTTGAGTTTGAGCTTCTTGGCCGCGAAATCCACATAGTTGGTGGCCATGACCATGTCCGAGGGGGTGATGCGCAGGACCCAAGGGTTTCCCGACTGGGTGATCTTGGGGGCCACTCCGAACATTATCTGGGGAGTCTTACCCTTTTTGGCCACCTGCATAGTGGCCAGACATACCGGGCTGTTGGGGGTGCCGAGCACCGCCAGGACATTTTCCTTGTAGATCAGCTTCTTGATGCCGTTTATACCCAGGGTTATCTGGGCCTGGTCATCCATGATAATGGGCTTTATTTTGCGCCCCTTGATGCCGCCGGCCGCGTTCACTTTTTCCATGGCCAACAACACCCCGTCTCTCATGCCCTGCCCCATCAAGCTGCCGGGGCCGGTCATGGGTCCCAGAATCCCCACCTTGATGTCATCAGCCGCCGAGCCCACGGCGGGATAGATCAACAGAGACGCCGCCAATACGGCCAGCATCAACCCTCTAATAAACATCCTAGCTTTCATTTGGCTCCTCCCTTTGCCTGCTTATAAGGCCAAGATCAAAATCCCTACATTCCTCCCAAATATTTTTGAACCAGGGGGCCGAATCAGCCCCCCGGTTTTACTCTAGGAATCACCCTCCGCTTTCCCTGAGGCATTGGTGGTCCAGACCAGCTCGCAAAACGAATCGCCGTCTCCATACCACTTGCTCATTTCACACCTGATGGCCGGGTCCACATGGCGGGCCACCTCGTCGTCCCAGGAGCAGAAGATGCGGCATAAATCCAGGGCGTCCGGATCCTGTTCCAGTCTTTCCTTCCAGTACTCCCCCACCTGGCACTTACAGCGGAAGGTCATGCCATGGGGAAGCTCGCCCTCAGCGACCTCCCATATGGGTTTATGCCAGGGCAGGATGTCCTGGTAGCACCGGTAGATGCCCTGGACGTCGGCTCCATACTTTTCCCGTATCTCCCTGGCCACCTCCTGAGCGGACTCGAAGCGGGCCTTTTTGATCAGCTCGACCCCCTCGTCGCCCATGGCTTTTTTCACCTCCAAGGCCAAATCCAGCCAATTACGGCAGCGCATCCGGACCAACCCCTTGATGCGGGGATCGTGGAAATTTTCTCTAAGCTCAGAGGCTTTTTTCTTTTGATAGTTGTCCAGCCATTCCTGGTCCGCTGGAGAGCATGCTTTTTTCATACTGATTAAACCTTCGTTCCCCTGGGGCTCTCTCACTCGATTACGTACAGCTTTCTTTCAATTCCGGCTGTCAGCACCTCGTGACCGTCTTCGGTGACCAGGTACACGTCCTCGGGGAAGCCGCCCAGCACTCTGAACTTGGGAATGTCCAGGGCGGGTATCTCCAGGGCCAGCACCATGCCGGGCAGGATCTCTTGCTCGCAGTCGGAGGTAATCCAGGGGGGCTCGTGGATGCAAAGACCCTCGCCGTGGCCCATGAAGGTGTGCGAATACATGAATTGAACCCCTTGGTCCTTCAGGTCCTGGGGAACATGGTCTATGACGCTCATGGCAGCGGCATGAACATCCTTGATCAAATTACCGGGCTTGATCATGGCCTCGGCCGCCTTTTGACCCTCTTCGCTGACCTCGGTCAGGCGGCGGTGAAGCTCCGGCGGCTCCCCAAAGCAAATATGCCTTTGGAAGTCGAAATAATATCCTTTGTAGGAAGCGCCGCCATCAAAGAAAAGCTGGGCACCGGCGGGGATGGGGTCATCCACCTGCCTGGGAGTGGCCATGCTGTATTTGGTGGCGCCGCCTCTGAACATAAGATCTCCGGCCATAGGCGTGTCGCAGGCGCCTTCGTCCAGATAGGTGTGCCAGCATATCCTGAGCAGTTCTCTCTCGGTCATGCCCGCCCGAGCCTGGTCAATGGCGGCCTGGACCCCCTTTACCGAGATATCGGCCAGCTTGCGCATGGCGTCTTGTTCCCAGGGAGTCTTGATGGCGCGTTGCTGCCAGATCATGGGCACGGCGTCCTGGAATTTGGCTTTGGGCAGGGCGCTTTTGATGGATTCGAAATTAGAAAGAGAAAGCAGCATGTAGTTGTTGGGGGAGCCCCACTCCACGCCGATGACCTTTTCGGCCAGGCCCATGTCCTTGAGCGTATTCACTATGTTTTGTACGGGGTCCTGCTCCAGCCCCCACACCGAGCTGCCGCCATAAGGCCTGACCTGATCCACCCAGGTGGCATCTTCGGCGAATTCACCCCATATCTGAGGTACGATCACGCAGGATTCGCCTGAGCTGGTCAGGATCGCCGCCTGGGGCCAATTGGTGGTCCAGGAACGGCGGAATCCGGCATAATAGTTAAGGTTCATGGGATTGAACAGCAGCAGGCCGTCAAGTTTATTGGCTTCCATCCAAGTCTGGGCCTTTTCCTTGCGCAGGCAGAACTCCTCAAAGGGAAATTCCGGATGAGAAACCGTACGTTGTGGCTTATTTTGTCCAGGCATTTCGTTACTACTCCTTGCATTTATGGCCAGGTGGCCGGTATATCCACGCAGCTTTTTGCTTGATTACTTTTTTGTGATTCCCCCTTTTTTCTTTCGAGAGACAACCTCCTTTCCCAGATATGATTCCTTGATTTTCGGGTGTTGAATCAAATCTTGGCCTTTTCCCGAAAGAGTTATCTTTCCGTTCTCCAAAACGTGGCCTTGATCGGCCACGGAAAGCGCCATGAAAGAGTTTTGCTCCACCAGCAAAATGGAGATGTTCTGCTCTTTGATCTTTTTGATGATCTTGAAGATCATCTTGACCAGATTGGGGGCCAGGCCCAAAGAGGGCTCATCCAGCATGAGCAAGCGCGGCTGCGACATCAGCGCCCGGCCTA
>JASFOZ010000374.1:0-4834 GCA_050116255.1 Desulfarculaceae bacterium | reverse complement strand
TGGCCGACCTGCCCGAGGTCCCGGAGCTGGCCGTGATCTTCACCCCTGCGGCCATTGTGCCGGGCATTGTTCAGGAATGCGGCCAAAAGGGCATCAAGCGCCTGATTATAGAAACCGGCGGCTTCAGGGAGCTGGACCCGGCCCGCCGGGGCCTGGAGGACCAGATTGTCCAGGCCGCCCAGGAGTATGGCATCCGCTTCATGGGCCCCAACGGCATCGGCACCATATCCACCCACTCCAAGCTGGCAGTGCCCTTTCCCCTTTTGACCCAGCCCGCGCCTACCGGCGGCATCTCGGTAATGGCCCAGAGCGGCGGCATCGGCCTCACCTATCTGCAAAACTGCATCCAGGAGCGCATGGGCATTGCCAAGTTCGCCAGCGTGGGCAACAAGCTCAATGTGAACGAAGAAGACCTGCTGGAGTACCTGATCCAGGATGACCTCACCGAGGTCATATTGCTCTACCTGGAGTCCATTGTGGCGGGCCGCCGCTTGTTCGAGCTGATCCGGAGCACGGACAAGCCGGTGGTGGTGCATAAATCCAATATCGCCGAGACCAGCCACACCATTGCCCAGAGCCACACCGCCGCCCTGACCAACGACGATATGGTGGTGGAGGCAGCCCTGCGCCAGGCCGGGGCCATCCGCTCCCACACTGTGAGCGAGACCACCACCATACTCAAGGGCCTGCAACTGCCCCGGGCCAAGGGCCGCGACATTATCTTGATCTCCCGCTCCGGCGGGCATGCGGTGGTTGCAGCGGACGCTGTCCACCGCGAGAACCTTAACCTGCCGGAACTGCCCCAGTCTTATCTGCATTCCTTTGATGAGCATCTGCGGGCCTCGGTGATAAAGCTGCAAAACCCCTTGGACCTGGGAGACCTGTTCGACTTTGAGGTCTACATTGACGTGCTGGAAGGTGCGCTCAAGCTGGATGGGGTCCAGGGCGTGGTCATGGTGCACGGCTACCGGGGACCGGAGACCGAGACCTCGCGCCAGTTCATAATCAAGGCCGGCGAGCTTTGCCAGCAGTACCAAAAGCCGGTGTCCATGTGCGTGCTCAGCGGCCTCCACGAGGTTGAGCAGGTGCGCAAGCTCACTAATATACCCCTATTCCCAGCCCCTGAGGAAGCGGTCACCGCCCTGGCCCGGGCTGTAATCAATCCATCTGACTCCAACCAGGAGTTGTCCGCCCCTCCTGATTTTAACCTGGAGCAGGCCAGCCGCATCCTGGAGACCGGCAACGGCCAAAGTGAGCTGGAGCTGCCCGAGGCCCTGCACCTGGTGGCCGCAGCAGGAGTGCCGGTGGCCCCCTGGACCACGGCCATGGACGCGGACGACGCCGTATCCGCGGCAGAGCATCTGGGCTACCCGGTGGTGCTCAAGGCCGTGGGGGTGAGCCACAAGACCGAGGCCCAGGGCGTGGTGCTGAACCTCAAGACCCAGAAGGCGGTAAACCGGGCCGCTTCTGCCATGATAAAGCGCCTGGGGGTAAAGCGGCTGGTGGTGATGAAGCAAGTCCCGTCAGTGGCCGAGGTCATTGTGGGCATCAAGCAGGACCCTGCCTTTGGGCCGATGCTTTTATTCGGCCTGGGCGGTGTCACTGCCGAGGTGCTGGAGGATGTGAGCCTGCGTCTGGCGCCGGTGTCGCAAAAAGAGGCCGGGCAGATGCTGGAGGAGATAAGGGGCTCGGCCCTGCTCAAGGGTTACCGGGGCCGGCCGGCCTGCTCTTTGGAGGCCTTGGCTGACGCAGTGCAGCGTATAGGCTGGCTGTCCCATGCCCTGCCCCGCATCGCCGAGCTGGACATAAACCCCCTGATGGCCGGACCTGAAGGCGTGGTGGCTGTGGACGCCCGGGTAGGCCTTACTAAAGCCTCCAAATAAAGTTAATGTTAAAGTTTAGATTATTTTATAATTATTTGTTTATTATAATTAATCAAAGGCTGGCTGCCACCATGCAGGCCAGGTCTTTCACCTGCCGGAACAAGCCCATCTGAAGCTTAATCTGAGTCAGGGGCGCAGGGTCGTCCAGCCCGGCCAGGCGGCCGCTGAGGTATATGGCCAAGGGCTTGGCCAGGCTGTCCTCAACCCCCCACCCTGCTATGCGCTGGGTCAGGGCTGACAACTCTCTGGCTAGACCCTGGGCCTGGCTTATGTCTCCACTTCCTTGAAATATCTCCCCCAGGCGCTGCAACAGGCCCAAGGCCTGGGCGCAGGCCTGAGCGATCTCACTCAATGGACCTTCTCCCGGCTGCGGCAGTTCCATGGCTGCCTGGCTGGGCTGGGGCGGGCCCTCCCCCGGTTTCAGCATTGCCAGCCATGCCCGGCGAAAGGCGGTGTACACCTCTTGGCCGGAAATTGGATGTAGGGCCTGCCAATCCAAAAGGCCGTCCCCGGCCATGCGGGCCTGAAAGAACCTGGCTCCGGAATCATCAGGCCGCACAAACTCATGCCCCATCAGGTGCTGGAATCCGGCCCACACGTCCTGGGGGGTTATGGCCTGCTTGCATTTTTGATGGCTGCATTCGCTGGAGTCGCGGCAGGGGGCGCAATCCAGATCCGCCTCCAGGGCCAGGCTAGCGGGGCGGTAAGGGCCGGTGGCCCTAAACTGGGTCTTGCCCAGGCTTATGCTCAGCACCGGCGTCCCCAGAGCGGATGCAATGTGTATAGGACCGGAATCATTAGCGATCAAGGCCCGGCACTGAGCCAAAACCCCGGCAAGCTCCCCCATGCCGGTCCGGCCGGCAAGGTCCAGGGCCCTGGACTCAAGGCCTTGGTTGATGGCTGCGGTCAGCTCCTGGTCCGGTCCAATGCCGATTAACACCGGCTGAAAACCCTGCTCCAAGAGCCAGCGCCCCACCTGGATGAACCCCTCAACAGGCCAACGCCGCTCTTGCCTTCCCGCGCCGGGATGGATGGCCACCAGGGGTTTATCTTGTCCAATGCTCAGCATTTCCCGGGCCGAGGCCTGTTCCTCTGACGACAGTAAAAATTGCAGACCTTTGCCAGTGGGCACGCCCGCGGCCAGGCAGTGCAAATCAGCCTCGTGAAGGCTGTTAAAGGCCGGGCCCTCAAAAATGGTGTGCCAATAGGCAGGCCAGTCGCCGCGCATGACCAGGGCGCCGTCTCTAGTAAGGTCAACCCCCAGCACCCTTTGGCCCTGGCTTAAAAAAGACAGGGCCCCGCAAGGGTCATTGAAACAAGGGTTATAGACCAGGTCATAGCCAGCCTGTAGTGTCTGGCAAAAACGGGCCAGGGCACTCAGGGTCTGGGGCACTGCCTCAGCCTCCTCCAGGTTGGCCTTGGTATAGATCTCGCGATAGGGGAAACCTATCATCCCGCTCAGGCAGGGGTTTCCTGACAACACCCTGGCAAAGGCCTGGTTGGCCAGCACCTGAATCTGGGCCTGGTCATGGGCAGCCTTAAGGCCTGCCAGCAGAGGCGTGATCATGAGCAGGTCGCCCATGGCCAGGGTCTGCACAGCCAGAATGCGCATCAAGGCTTTCCCTGCCGCATGTAGTTCAGGATGATGATGCAGGCATTGAGGCGGTCCAGGGGCTGTCCTGGCGCGGCCCGGGCATTGAGGTATTCCAGGCCCAGGGGCGCATCATCAGGCAGCGGCTCCAGCAGATAGGCCAGGCCAGGATCGCCCTTTTTGGCATCACCGGCTTTGAGAAAGGGCTTTGAGCGCTGGTCGTGCATATTGGTCAGCTCCGGGGCCAATGCGGCCTATTGGGGCGCCATTTCATTTCTTGGTTTGAAAGACCAATAAATAGGGCACTGCCGCCTTGTTTTGTCTGTCCCGAAAATGGTTGTGTTTTGCGGTATTGAACCAAATGGCGTATGTCTTGCCTGGCGTCAGTTTCACCGGCGCCACGCAGGTCCTTTGATCAGCCAAAAAGCGCACCGGGCCCACGATCTTGGGAAAGCTCTCTTTGCTCACCATGACCCAGGACCACATGCGCTGGGTTTGCATGGGCTTGCTAAAGGTGACCTTTATTGTATTTTGGCCGGGGTCAACCCCCAGGGCTCCGGCCCTGGGAATTGTTGACACCACCACCGGCGGCATATCGGCGATCGTGATCTTGGTTTCTGCTATAGCCAGATTCGGCTGGAGCCACATGGCTGCCAGCAAGAGCGAACTAACCAGTATCCTCATCAGAGCCTCCTTTGGCAGGCATTGCCATCATGCCACATGACCGAAAGCCCAGGCAAATACACCGGGGTTATAAAATCATTGATGACAGCGGAAAAAACGGAGGTGGCTTGCTAATCGTCCAGGGGCTGGTGTAGACAGTCCCGGCGCACAGGCTGGAAACCGGCGGCCTGGATCATGGCCCGCAGTTCCGGCTCGGTCATGCCCTGGGAGGTGGTGCCGCCGGCATCGTGGGTGATGTGTTCCTCCACAATGGTGCCGTCCAAATCATCAGCGCCGAAGTTCAAGGCCACCTGGGCCAGCTTGGGGCCCAGCATTACCCAATAGGCCTTGATGTGGGGGAAATTGTCAAGCAGCAGGCGGCTGGCAGCCATAACCCGCAGGTCATCCAGGCCCGTGGTTGGGCTGAGTTGAGAAAGCCCCGTGTTTTGGGGATGAAAGGCCAGAGGAATGAACGCTGAGAATCCCCCGGTTTTATCCTGTTGCCTGCGCAGGGCCAAAAGGTGCTCCACCCGCTCCTGGGCGGTCTCAATGTGGCCATAGAGCATGGTGGCGTTGCTGGGAATGCCCAGGGAGTGGGCCATGCCCGAGACCTGCAGCCATCTCGCCCCTGATATCTTGCGGGGGCAGACCTGGGCCCGCACCCGGGAGGAGAACACCTCAGCGCCGCCTCCGGCCA
>JASFOZ010000373.1:0-4835 GCA_050116255.1 Desulfarculaceae bacterium | reverse complement strand
CGGCCATAGGCCGGGCCCGGCGCGATCCCGGCCGCTTTGCCGGTTTTTTGGAACTGCACATCGAGCAAGGCGTTTTTTTGCAGGATCAAGGGGCCGAGGTGGGCGCGGTGACGGGCATCGTGGGCATACACCGTTATTTGGTGACCGTCAGGGGCGAGGCCGCTCATGCCGGCACCACGCCCATGGACCGGCGCAGGGACGCCCTGGTGGAGGCTGCTCCCTTTTTCACTCTCCTGCCGAAGTGGGTGAAAGAGTACGGACCGGATATGGTGGGCACCATCGGTCAGGTGTCCCTGGAACCCGGCGCTGCAAACGTCATTCCCGGAATATGCTGCTTTATGGTGGAGCTGCGCTCGCTCAATTCAGATGCCTTGGACGCCTTGGGCCGACGCCTTATGACCTATGCCGAGGATCGCCCAGGCTGGTCCGTGCGTACCGTGTATCGAAAAGAACCTACGCCTTTGCCTCGCGACATGGTTTCTTTGGTGCAAAAGGCGGCGCAGGACGAGGGGTTTAGTTGTCCGGCAATGCCCAGCTGGGCCGGTCACGACTGCCAGTCCTTTGCCTTGTCCGGGGTTCCCACTGCCTTGATTTTCGTGCCCTGCCTGAACGGGGCCAGCCATTGTCCCCAGGAATCCATCACTCCCGAACAAGCCGGCCGGGGCTGTCAGGTGCTGCTGAACGCGGCCTTGAACCTGGCCGGGCGATGACGACAGCCTGCCTGTGAACCAGCTTCTCTGCCCTTAGGCCGGAAATACTCCCTCAAAGCGGCGGCCCTTGAATTTGAATCAGTCCAAAAAACGTTTCAAAACAAAAAAGGAGGGGCCAACCTCGACGGCTAACCCCTTGTTATTATTTGGCAGTCCCAATGCGGTGCCAACTTAATTACGAAAAGCTTAAGTTGGTGATTGTATTGGATTATTAGTAGTATGGCAGGAGTGGCAGAGGTACAAGAACGGTTTGAGCAACTAAACTTCTAAACGTTTGCCCTGAGTGTTATCGGGAATTCTCATTCAATCTCTTTTTTCCACATTTCCAAGATTCTTTCATTCCACACTGGCCGCTTGCTAATTACAACTCTTTTCAACTTTAAGATTTTTTCAGCTAGCTTTTTAAGCTGGTCAGCACCTCGTGACGACCAGCCATTCCTGAGAGCCCAAGCGCGAATCTCCCCAGGGTCCAAGTGGTATTTGTTTCTCTTTAAAATTCTGAACATTTGATCTGCAGCTTCCTTATCACTTGGGTGAGACAAACCCGTGGATAGGTTCACTCTATTAGTGAGTGATTTAAGTGCTGCAATTACCACTGGCTCTAATATAAGTTCCGTGGGCGCCTGGTTTTCTTGCCCCAAAATCTTTGGGTTCCAAGTTCTTGCCCATTCCTTGATGTCTTCCATGAGCCATGGAACGACTATACAAGCTTTTGGCCCAATCAAATCGTCAACCAAGCCAAGTAATTTGTCATCTGCATAAATACAGACCACTAAATCGACTGAAAATCGCTTAAAAGTCCTCTGTGTATATAATTTTAAGCTTGACTTGTTTGTAATAGGTATGGATTTACCCTTTAAGAGAGATCGGCATATGTCTTCAGTTAACGCGTCTTCTATTGTAGAATGCTTTAAATTTTCTTTCACTGGAACAAGTAAAGCTATTTCTTTGACATCGGTGAGAACATCTTCACAGAGCTTTATAGTTAAATTAAATGCTTGTTTAACGGCCTTGACATCGGGGCCATTAGCCGGAATCAACCATCTTTGTATTTCTAACCTCATTTTTTATCTCATTTATTTGCTGGTAATGAAATAAAAAGGCAAATCCCCATATAGATAATTATAATACCCTAACTTGAGATTGATGGTCAAATTTCTAACAGTTCACGTCAAAGCTGTGCGAAAAGGCTAAGGTCGAGAGGTTCGCCAACCACGCCATCCGGCACCTATGCGCGATAATCTTGTACAAGAGAGGCTATCCGGAGGGCGTGATATAGGCGATACTGCGCCTCAACAGCGCCACCACCATCAGGTATCTGCGTGTTCTGGGGCTGAAGAATATGCGACTGGCGCTTAACAGCTTTGGGCGCGGAGTGGAGCTTCCGTCCCCAAAGGCTGCCGCCGATGGTGCGAGATGAGCGGCCGCTATAGACACTTCGGGCGGAAAACCGCTTCCGCCCGAAACCGGTTAGGCCATCAACCTAACCCCTTGCTATCATTTGGCAGTCCCAACGGGACTCGAACCCGTGTCTTCGGCGTGAGAGGCCGATATCCTAGACCACTAGACGATGGGACCGCGCGTTTTTTGCATAAAAATTGGCTGGCGGACCAGGATTCGAACCTGGATAGGCAGATCCAGAGTCTGCAGTCCTGCCGTTAGACGATCCGCCAGCTTCAAGTCTCAGTTTTTATCGGATTTAACCTCTGCCGTCAAGGCTTGGCTCGCTGGTTTTAGCAAGCCCTGACAGCTAGTTCTACAGGCCCGCCAGGGCCCGGTCCAGGCGCTCCAGAACCTGCTGCTGACCCAATATGGCCATCACCTCAAAAATGCCCGGGCTGAAGGTGCGGCCGGTAAGCGCCACCCTCACCGGCTGGGCCACCTTGCCCAGTTTCAGGCCCAACTCCTCGGCCAGGTCCCTGAAGGCGTTGTCCATGGCCTCCAGGTCATCCACGCCCTTTTCCTGAACCATGTCCCTTACCCGCTTCAATATGGGGGCGTTCTCCGGCTTGAGGAACTTCTTCTCAGCCTTGGGGTCCATCTCCGGTTGGCTGACCAGATAGGGTTCCGCCCATTCGGCCAGCTCCACCAAGGTGCGGGCCCGGGGGGTAAGCTCGGGCAGGGCCTTGTGCAGGATGGATTCACTCTGCCCGTCCAAATTGATCCCGCGCTCGGTTAAAAAGGGCGGCAACAACTCCATCAGGCGTTCTATGCCGGCGTCCTGGATGTAGCGGGCGTTCAAATGGAGCAGCTTGTCCGGGTCAAACACAGCGGCGCCCTTGCCCACCGCCTCCAGGCCAAAAAAGTCGACCAGCTCCTTACGGCTGAATATCTCCTGATCGCCGTGGGACCAGCCCAAGCGCACCAGGGCATTGACAAAGGCCTCGGGCAGATAGCCCATCTCCTGGTACTCCATGACGCTGGTGGCCCCATGGCGTTTGGAGAGCCTCTTTTTGTCGGCGCCCAGGATCATGGGTACATGGGCGAACTGGGGCAAGGGCGCGTCCATGGCCTCGTACAGCAGTATCTGCCGGGGGGTGTTGGACACGTGGTCATCGCCGCGAATCACATGGCTTATGGCCATGTCCACATCGTCCACCACCACTGCCAGGTGATAGGTGGGGGAGCCGTCGCTGCGCAGGATCACCAGATCATCAAGTTCGCTATTTTCCCAGGATATGGGACCTTTTACCAGGTCCAGCCAGGAGGTGGTCCCAGTGCGGGGTCCTTTAAAGCGCACCACCGCCCCGGGCGCCGGGCCCAGATCCTTGCCCCGGCAGGCACCGTCATACATGGGCTTGCCGCCGGCAGCCAGGGCCTGCTCCCTTTTCTGCTTCACCATCTCTGGGGTACAGTGGCACCAATAGGCCCTGCCCTGCTCCACCATCTTGTCGATCACTTCCCGGTAACGCTCAAACCGCTGGGTCTGATAATAGGGGCCTTCGTCCCAGTCCAGCCCCAACCACTCCAGTGCCTGCAGAATGGAATCCACATGTTCCGGCCGGGAGCGCTCCCTATCCGTATCTTCGAGACGCAGGACAAAATCCCCGCCGTGGTGGCGGGAGAAAAGCCAATTGAACAAGGCGGTCCGGGCCCCTCCCAAATGGAGGTCTCCGGTGGGAGAGGGGGGGAAACGGGTGCGGATACGGGGGCTGCTTTCTGGTGTGCTCATGCCGGATATCACTCTTTGGAAAATTTGATTAGTTAACGATCAACCCTGCGTATCCTACCACTTGTTGGTAATCGCCGGATACCGCTCCGCTGTTGGTGTACTCCACCAGCTGGGCCGAAGCGGCCCCCAGCTGCTTGGCCGCGGCCAGGCACACTGCGGTGGGCAAAACCCCGCACATGGAAATACGCTGCGACCGCACGGTGTTATAAAGCCCTTCCGGGTCCAGGTCAAGCACGTGTTTCAAGGCCTGGTCATCTTTGGCCTTGGCTTGCTCAGCCGGCTCGTAATGCGTCATATCGGTGCTGGACACCATCAGCACCGGCTCTGCAACCGCCGTGACGGCCCGGGCCAGGGCCTTTCCCAATTCCAGGCAGGAGGCCAGGTCCAGATGAGACAAGCAAAGCGGGGTCAGCAGAAAATCAGAGCGGAAATACTGCAATATGGGTACCTGCACTTCCAGGGAATGCTCCATCCGGTGTGCGGTCTCGTCCTCTGCCACCAAGTCGCTCTGGGCTAAAAGCTCCGCCCCCAGCTCGGCATCCAGATCCACTTGGCCCAGGGGCGTCTCCCAGGCCCCTTTGCTCATCACCGCCACTGGATGGCCGGCGCCGCGATGGTTGGGTCCCGCCACCACCACCCGGCGGGGGATGGCGATCCGGCCCAGGACCTTGGCAGCGGTGGCTCCGGAATACACATAGCCGGCATGGGGGCATATGGCCAAGATAGCCGGCTGGGGCGTAACCTGGGAATCAATGAAGCTCTGAATCATGGAGGCCAGCTGGCTCGGTGAGCCGGGGTAAAATTGGCCGGCCACCGCTGGGGTGCGCAACATACCTCACCTCCTGGATAAAGGACAAAATACGGCCAGGACTTCTTCTTATCTCATGGATATCACAGCCCCAACCTGGCCGCAAGCAGGCAGGCTTGATCCCCTAAGGTCCATTTAGGCAACC
>JASFOZ010000372.1:0-4837 GCA_050116255.1 Desulfarculaceae bacterium | reverse complement strand
CACGAAACTGCCGTCATTAAGGGCGCCCACATGGGGGCGGGTTTCATCTCTGCCGCCGGCGGCGTAAAAGGGGTTGCCTACCTTTTGCCCGTTGTTGTCAAAGACCTGGCCCACCATGTCTGAGCCGTTGCCCAGGTCGGCGTTATCCTCCCAAACCGCAGCAAAGCCCCCGCCCTCCAGGGAGGCCAGCTCCACGCTGGCATCTTCCCTATGGGATTGGCCCAGGGTGAACTCACCGCCGACCTTGTTGCCGTCGGCATCGTACAACTGGGCCTGGATCAGGAACATGGAATCAACCCGGTGCAGCCAGGCCGCCACAAAGCCGCCGTTGTTCAGCCCGGTCGCATTAGGAGCGAACTGATCGCCCTCGGTGACGCTGTTCACCTGGAACTCCCCGCCTACGGCAGAGGTGTGCATACCGGATTGGCCTGGGTCAGACATTGCCCAGGGATCGGGCTCCAGGAGAAGGCCGTCATCAGCCCAGGCTGAAGGTAAAACCGCAAAGGAAAAGGCGGCGATCATAAATGCCAGAAATGAGCATGCCCTAGCGCACTGCATTACAAACCTCCTGTCAAGGGTCGGCTGGCCATGGCTTTTGCCAATGACCTCGCTATTGGCTTTGCAGGATTTGTACCAAGGCCCGGCTCCGCCATCCGGGAAGGGGCCAAAGCGAAGATGTGCGCGATATGTTATTGATATAACGGAGCTATTAGAACAATAAAAACAGGGCAGGATATTGCCGAGAACGTCAAAAGACCGCCGCCGGGGCGGGCCGGCCCTGGGCCTGAGAGGGGCAGATTTTTCCTTTAGCCCAGTTTGTTGGTGGGGTCGCCCTGGCTGACCATGGCCTTTAGGATCTCCTGGTCCCGGGCCTGGGGCAAAAAGCCGCCCAGGTTCGCCTCCACCACCACCTGGCCCTGTTGGTTGGTCATGCGGGCGCGCGCCTGGGCCTTGCCCTGGGGGTCCAGGGCGGTGATCTTCAGGCGGCAGGTCACGGTGTCGCCGAAATAAACCGGCCGCAAGAACTTAAAGCTCATGTCCGTGGCCAGCCATCCCAGCTGGCCCCCCACCTGGCAGATCATGCTGCCGGTGAGCAGGCCGTGGCAGATAAGGCCGTCGAATCCCTTGGTCTGGGCAAAGCTCGGGTCATAGTGAACCGGGTTGTAGTCCCGGGTGAGGTCGCCGAAAAGATTGGTCTCTTCCTGGCTGAAGGTGCGGCTGAACTCGAAAACGTCCCCAGCCTTTATCCCTTCTATGGCTCGTTGCCGCATTTGGTTCATGATGCTTATGTCCCTGTCTTAAGTTGCTGCGGAGCGCCCTGCCTCAGGTTTACCGGGTATCAAGCATTTTGCACCCCTTGTCAAGGCTGAAACCCTGTGGCCGCTAGCGGCCTTGACCAGGGATGCAAAATGACTGAATCTTAAATCCATCTTTCCCGAAAAGAAACATATAATCAATATGTTAAAACAAAAGTCATCTGGAGATGAAGTTAATGTAGGTGCACTCCGGCCATGCCCTATATTTTTCTTTTCGTAAAAATATGTTGAAAACCCGCATACGAAAAAACTGGCAGTCCCTTTAATCAAAGGGCCGGCCAAAGTAGGTTAACACGGACAGGGCCAACAGGTACACGCTGATCAAGGACTGCACCCCAGAGACGGTGCGCACCCAGCCGGTGGCGCGCAGGGTGTATTCCCTCGGCTGCATGCGGGCGATCCAGTTGCCCACGTTCACCTCGCGCCAGCCGATGCGGAAGGCGGAGAGGAAAGAGAAGTAAAGCGCGTACAACTCAACGTTGCCATATTCGTACTTGAGGGGCTGGGGCTCAGGGCTTCCCAGGCTCGTATGAATCCTTTCCTGGTCCCAATAGCGGAAGATGCCATCCTTGCCGGGGGTGTACATGGAGGCCAGATAGGGAATGGCAAAAAAGGGTATAAGGCCCAGCATGATCAACAAGGGCCGCCCTGGATACAGGCCCCAGCCGCAGGTCAGTTCAAAGAATACATATTGTATGTACGGCCACAAGGTATGTTCTGACCTAAGTCTTTCCTCCCGGTTGATGGCGTAATTCAACTGGCGCTCTGCTTCACGCAGGCCCATCTTTCTAAAGGCCTGGCGAAGCTCCACCAATCCGTGGGGCGAATCCTTATAAGTCATGAGATGCAAGCTTTTGGCTAGGGCAATATCAGGAATGTAGGGCAAGGAACCGGGACGTGGTTCGTATACAGCTCCTTCCAGGTTGGCATACGCTAAGCTCGCCTCTGTCAAGTTTGTCCCATCGAGCCTAGCTTTGGTTAGGTTCGCCCTTTGTAGCTTAGCTTTAGTAAGGTTTGCCCCACCCAGCCTAGCTTCAGTGAGGTTTGTATTAAAAAGAAGGGCTTTTTGCAGGTTTGCATTAGCAAGAAGGGCTTTTTGTAGGTTTGCTCTGTTTAGACTCGCTCCCCTCAAGTCAGAATCTCGTAGATCCGCCTCTCTTAGGTCTGCTTTGTCCAAACATGCTCCCCTCAAATCAGCCCCTCTCAGATCAGCCCTTATCCCTTCCCTTCCCTCTGTCTCCAGCCAGAGCCGGTGCTGGGTTAGAATGTGGGTAAGTTTTTCATGATTGATAATCGTGCCATCCTTGAGCTTGCCCCGCCATGTTGATATTTCTTTGCAATCGGCCACTAACCAGAGCAGATTCTGGTCTAATATATCCGCGAGTTCCTTTTCGCCGATAACGGTGCCGTCCCTGAGCCTGCCCTGCCAGGGCTCTTTTTCCTTGGCCTGGGCCGCAGACCAGGCTGGGGCGGCGCACATAAGCGCCGCCAGGACTATGAGCAAGGCCAGGCCTAAAACGTGGGCCTTTGCCGGCATGGCCCTCCCTCCTGGTCAGGCGAGCTCCAGGTCCATGTAAAGGGGGCAGTGGTCCGAGGCCTTGGGTTTGTTTTCGCCCACCTTTGAAAGGCGCTTGCCCGTGTACTTGACCGCCCGCTTGGGCAGGCCCTTGCGCATGACCCCGGGCAGGCCCGGATTGGCCTGGGCCAGGGAGGGCGAGAGCAAGAGGTAGTCCAGCTGGGTGTATTGTTTTTTCTTGGCATAGTAATGGGTCCACTGCTCGTCCTGGGGCAGCCGCTTCACCACGTTTTCAAGGCCGGGATGATTCAAGAGAGAGTTAAGGGCCGTGCCCTGACCGGGGTAGTCGTTGAGGTCGCCCAGCACCACATAGTTGCCTTGGTAACCCTGGGACGCCCATTGATCCCTGATAAGCTTGGCTACCCGCTTGGCCTGTTTCTGGCGCTTGGGCTTGGTCTGGGAGCGGCCTCCCATCATGGACTTGAGGTGGTTGACATAGAGCACCAGGGGCTTGCCCTTGACGTCCAAGTGCACCACCAGGCAGTCCCGGGAGAACAGGGGCCGCTTGGTCTCAGGGTTGATTTCGTCGCGGTATGTACGGGCCCAGACGATGGGGTGGCGGCTGAGCAGGGCAACGTCAATGGAGCGGGGGTCGTGGCTGTCCACCAAAAAGGCATAGGGGTATTTGCAGTCTTTCATGTATTTCTTGACATTGAAGCGGTCCAATACCGGCAGGCCCTCCACCTCTTGCAGGGCGATGACGTCTGCGTCTACCTCGCGGATGGCATTGGCGGTTATTCGCTTGTTGGTGTTGTCATAGATGTCAAAGGCCAGGTTGTTGATGGTGAAGCCGTTTTCCTTGACCGGCTTTTTCTTTTTGTTGAAGCGGTAGCGGGCGAAAAGGTTCTCGCAGTTAAAGGTGGCCAGGCGCATGGTCTCCCTCCTTTTATAAAGTACAGGTCTGATCTGGGGGGCGCGCTGGTCGGGGCAGGGTTGGCCTGGGTTTGGACATGGCAAGCGGCGGCGCAGATTCCAGCGCCGGCCGCATACGCCATGTTCATCGGAGATGCATCCACCCCCCGTGGGATAAATGAATGGCTATGGATTTCATTATACAACAGCCCACACGGCTAAAAACAGCAGGCATGATTAACAGGCCGCAAATACATTGGTCCAGCAAGCCGGGTGGTTTCTGATTTTCCGGGCATCATTTTTTAATACGATTATTACGGGGAAAATCGTTGCCAGGGGGCTGTGTCTCCCTGCGAAGCCTTAACGGCTTTTTTTATTGATATAGGCGTGGCTGGTTTAGCCCAGGGCCCTTGGCCGGATGCCTGGGCTGCGCTATAGTTTGGGGCATGACCGACCCAGGTATGAAATGCTCCCGCTGCCGCCAGCCCGCCCGGCACCGCTTTCCCCAGCACAACGCCCGTTTTTGCGACTCCTGCCTGGAGCTCTACGTCCAAAGGCAGGTGCAAAAGGCGATCAAGAAGTACGGCATGATCCAGCCCGGGCAAAGGGTGCTGGCCGCAGTGAGCGGGGGCAAGGACTCGCTGGTGCTGTGGCAGGTGCTCACAGACCTGGGCTTTGAGGCCGAGGGCCTGCATCTGGGGCTGGATCTGGGCGAGTTCAGCCAAAAATCCCTGGACGCCTGCCACCAAATGGCGCAAAAACTGGGGAAACCACTGCATTGCATGGATTTTTCCGAATTAGCCGGATTCAGCGTCAATCAAATTGTTAGCGCAAATCGCAGGGAATTCTGCTCTGTATGCGGAACTTTAAAGCGATACTTTATGAATCGCATCTGCCTGGACCTGGGAGCGGATGTTCTGGCCACGGGCCACAATCTTGATGACGAGGCGGGACGGCTCCTGGGCAACCTGGTGCGGGGGCATAAGGAGTATGTTAAGCGGCAGTGGCCCATGCTCCAGGGCATGCCCGACAAGCTGGTGCCAAAGGTAAAGCCCCTGGTCCGGCTTTCCGGCGATGAGATAAAGTCCTATGC
>JASFOZ010000371.1:0-4839 GCA_050116255.1 Desulfarculaceae bacterium | reverse complement strand
AAGGTGAGCCGTCCCCCTTTGAAGGAGGCCATCCTCCGCCTGGAAGAGATGGATTTGGTCAAGACGGTCCCGCGTTTCGGCACCTTGGTCAGCAACATTGACGTCAATGAAATCGGCCATGTCTATGAGGTCAAGCTGGACCTGGAAACACTGGCATGTAGTCTGGCGATCCAACGGATCACTGAGGAAGAAATCGAAGGGTTGGAGCGGCTGGCCTTTGACCTGGAGAACGTGGCCAAGAGGCATGAGACTTTACGCAGTGAGGCCGAGCGGATCGATAGCTTTAAAAATATCAGTGAACTGGACATAAAAGTTCACTCCGCCATTTGGCAGGCCGCCCACAATCCTGTTTTGGAAAAAATTCTGAATAACCTCCACAGCCGTTGCCTCCGTTTTTGCAGGGCCACGGTGCCTCTTTCTGGTTGGAATCTGAACCATGTTGATCAGTTTATAAAAATCATCGCCGCCTTCAGGAAAAAGGACCGCGAAAGCGCGGTTGATTATATGCGCCTGCACAACAGGCAATACATCAAGTTGATAAGAGACAGCGCTTTTAGCCCCAGGGGTTAAAAAAGAGGAAAAATCGCAACTTAACGATTGCGATGAGAACAGATCACCTACACCGATCTAAAACCGAATATCCTTTCGCCTCAAAATGGCGATGAGGCGGCTGAATAGCTTAGCCGGATGGAAAGTTTTTCTATCCTTGTTTGGAGGGCGTGCCGCGATGCCAGAAAAAATCAGCCAGATAGACATATTGACCCGCCGTGAAATAGAGGCGCTCATCGTCGAACCCATCATTCGAGCCTTTATGGATAAGCTCGGCCGCGATGAGGTACTGGACGTTGTCATGCCGGTCATTGAAGACCTGGCCCGCAAGAGTGGCGAAGCCGCCGCCGCGCAGGCGGGCGGCAGAAGTATCGCTGATTTCGTCAAGGCCATGGAAGCCTGGGCGGCTGGTGATGCTTACCAGTTTGAAGTGAAGAAGCAGACCCCCAATGCATACGAGTGGAATGTCACCCGCTGTGCCTATGCCGAAATGTACGCAAGGTTAGGTATGGAGGATCTCGGCTTTCATCTTTCCTGCGCCCGCGACTTTGCCATGGTCGAAGGATTCAATCCCAAAATGAAGCTCAAACGCACCATGACCCGCATGCAGGGTGACCCCATATGCGATTTCCGGGTCAGCCTGGAAGAATGAAAAGCAACTCTTTCCGTAGAAACTTGTAAGGGAGTTTATCCATGAATAAGCCTAATTTAGAGGGAGTAACCGTATTCAAAGTAATGTCAGATCCCTATACCCGCGAGGATTTGATGGACATGGATCCGCCGCTTTTGCGGGCCCTTTTACGGGAACGGACGCACCATACCATTGAATGTGAACTATATCCGATCGTTCTTGGCCGCAAACCCCTGCCGGAATCCTTTGGCATGCAGGTGGAGCTTATCCTGGATGTCTGGCAGGAGCGTGGCTTGCCCATGGATGGTGATGACTTCGATTGGGTCATGGAAAATGTGACGGCGGCCCGAAAGATGAGAGCCGGCCATAAACCGGAGCTCGATTGCGATCTGCCCAGTCCTTTCAATGACCAGGAAATGCGCGTAGTCCAAAAGCTCATCTGGGAGCGGAGATCCATACGTGATTGGGTGGAAGACAAAGAGGTGTCGGAGTGGATGATCGCCAAGATTCTGGAAGCGGGGCGGGCGGCGCCAACGGGTTGTAACCTGAGTCCGGTCCGCTTTGTGGTCATTCGCGACGTGAAAAAGGCCAAGATGGTCTGGAGCGATATTCCCACGCCCATGAATAGCTGCGTTTTAATCGTCCTCTGTTACGATGAGCGCATCTATCAGACCGTCGGCCACGACAAATTGGTTAAGCACAATCTGCTTCTGGACTGCGCCGCGGCCGGGGACCACATGCTGCTAATGGCCCATGCCCTGGGGCTGGGCGGCGTCTGGCTATCCTGCACGGAAAAGACCGCCAACACCTTCCAGCGCAAGTACGGCCTTCCCCCCCACATCAAGCAGTGTCTGCACATGGCAATCGGCTGGACAGCCGTAGGTTCCATTAAGTCGAAAAGGCTTCCCTTAAAAGAGATGGTCATCGAGGGCCCCCTCTCATAGCTTGGCGAACAATATGAATTGACACCTTGTAAAAGGAGGAAGAGATCATGAGAAGAATGGCCGGACTAATTGTTGTCTTGTTTATCCTGTCTTTAATCCTGCTCAGCCAACCGCTAGTTTCGCAAGCAGCATCAAAAAAGGTCTTTAAATTGAATTGGCAGACCTATGCCATGCCAAATTCGGTGATGTTTAAGACTGCCACGGCCACTTTTAAAAAATTGGCCAAAGCCACTGATGGCCGGCTTGTTGTTAAATTGCATCCCGGCAATTCCCTGGTCCCGGATCCTCAGGTGTTTGATGCCATGGCCAAAGGCGTCATTCATGGTTGCATTCACACCGCCAGCTATCTGGGTGGCAAAGATATGGGTTTCACCCTGTCCGTGCAGCCGCCGCCCATGCTTTTCACGGAGATATGGCATATGCCCGGATGGTACTACACTGGGAACGGGCAGAAAATTCTGAACAAATACTATGAGAAAATGGGCCTGTTGCACCTGGGCATGAATGTTGTTTCCGCCGAATGCATAATGTCCAAAAAGACCCTGGCCAGCATCGATGATTTCAAGGGCCTCAAAATCAGGAGCCTCCCTGGCCCCACCACCCTCATGTTTGAAAAACTTGGTTGCTCGGTGGTCAAAGTTCCCGGCGCTGAAATCTATTCGGCCCTGAACACCGGCATTATCGATGCCTGTGAATTCGTGGGCCCCTCTGAAAACTTTGATGCCAAACTGCATGAGGTCACCAAATATGTACAGTACCCGGGCGTTCATTCATATACCGCGGCGCGGGATGTAATGGTGAGTCTCAAGATGTGGAAAAAGCTGCCTCCTGATCTTCAAGAGGCCCTGCAAACCGCGGTCAATTCCTATATCGCCATGGATTACTTCCTTTCCGAGCCCACTCATCGCAAGGCGTTGAAAAAGATGACCGCATATGGTTTGGTGATGCAAAAACTCACTCCGGAAGATGAGGCAAAGGCCCAGAAGATGGGTATGGATGTGGCCAAAGATATGATGAAGCTGTCTCCCATGGCCAAGGAAATAATAGAATCCATGTTCGTGTATCTTAAGAACATCAAATAAAATTGAACCCGCAGGAATCTAAGGGGCGAACTAAATTGATGCAAAAGTGGATCTGGACAGCCGGTGTTGGAGTTATAGGGAGTGGATTTGTTTTCAACCCTATGACCCAACCCTGCTGTCTAATCGCCCCTTAGGCTCTGACGATGTTTGCTGTTTATCGTTTGGGCCGGTGGCAATCAAAGAGGCTGAGAAAGGCATAGTTTTGAGTTGTTATTTGTAGCCATCCCTTTAAAGGCAAGGGCAGGTTTCGCAAAGCCACAAAGACAAAGCGATCTTCGCAAAACAAGGGGTCAGATTGATGAGTTTGCTCGGCTCAATCGACAAAATAAGTGAGTGGTCAGGGAAGATATTCAGCTTTGCGTTTCTGGCCGCCTCCTTCGTGGTCGTCTACGCGGTTATAATGCGCTATTTATTCAATCGCCCCACCGTATGGGGCCTGGAATTGACCATATACCTATGCGGGGCCACCTACCTTATGAGCGGCGGTTTTGCCGAGCTGAAAAATTCTCACATCAGGATCGACAGCCTTTACAACAAATTTCCGCCGAAACTTCGACTTTTGGTCAACATATTTCTCACAGGCCCGCTCGTCTTTTTCTTTTGCCTTGTTCTTATTTGGTATGGCTGGGAGTGGGCCCTAGAGGCGCTCATTAATAACGAGCATTCCATGACTCTTTGGAACCCGATCATCTGGCCCGTCCGGATGCTGATTCCCCTGGGCACCCTTGTGCTGTTCCTTCAGTGTCTCGGGCGTTTCATCCGTGACATTAAAGCATTAAGAGGTCAGTAGAGATAACAATGGATATAACCGTTCTTTCAATATTGATGTTCGGGACGTTCTTTGCTCTTTTGGCCTTGGGAGTACCCCTGGCATGGGTTCTCTCCTCACTGGGCATAGTTTTCGGTCTTATTGTTAATGGCCCTGATGTCTTCTCCATAATTCTTTTCAGGGTTTGGGGAATTATGGAAAGCTATGGCCTTATGGCCATACCTCTGTTTATTTTGATGGCTAACCTATTGCGCTATTCCGGCATTACCGACGAGCTTTTCCATGCGGTCCATCTTTGGATGGGGCCCCTGCGGGGAGGGCTCGCCATGGCCACAGTGGTTGTCTGTGCAATTCTGGGGGCCATGCTGGGCACTGCCGGCGCCGGGGTCATAATCACCGGCCTTATTGCCCTCCCGGTTATGCTGGAACACAAATACGATAAGCATATGGCTTTGGGTTCGATCATGGCCGGGGGAGGGCTCGGCGTGCTCATCCCTCCCAGCATTATGTTCATTCTTTATGGTTCATTTGCCGGAGAATCCATTGGAAAGTTGTTCATCGGCGGCATCGGCCCCGGCATAGTTTTAGCGATCCTGTTTATCCTTTACATAGGCATCAAGTGTTATTTCAAACCCAAGGCAGGCCCGGCCCTGCCCAAGGAAGAACGCGACTACAACTTCTTGCAGCTCCTGGCCATGTCCAAGTCGCTTATCCTGCCGGGCTTGCTCATGCTGGGAGTGGTGGGGTCCATTTTCGCTGGGGTTGCCACGCCAGGGGAGGCCTCTGGAGTGGGCGCCATAGGGGCTCTTCTGATTTGTCTGTTAAGGCGCAGCCTCAGCTGGGAGAATTTAAAAGAAGCCCTCT
>JASFOZ010000370.1:0-4840 GCA_050116255.1 Desulfarculaceae bacterium | reverse complement strand
CCAGGGTTGCGAAGATGGCTAGGGTCAGCATTCGCTCGTTTTCCTCCCGGCCGCCGAAAAGCGCGGAGCTACTTGCGCTCGGCCTTTACCATCTTCAAAAACTTCGTCACGTTATCCTTGCCAGCATATTTGGCAATGCGGTCATAGGCGGGCTTCATCACCGCGCGGAAGGAGGCGATATCAGGATTGGTAATGGCCATGCCCTTGCCCTTGAGCTTTGAGATGAGGCCTTTCTCCTCCTGCACCATGGAGTCGCGGAACCATTGACCGGCCTTCTTGGACTCCTCCTTGATTATCTTCTGCTGAGCCGGAGTGAGCTTGTCCCAAGTTGTTTTACTCATGACATGGACCATGGAGTTGTAGACATGGCGGGTCAGGGCCAGGTTCTTCTGAACTTCGTAGAGCTTGAAATGATAGATGACCGCCAAGGGGTTTTCCTGTCCATCCACTACGCCCTGCTTTAAGGCGTTGTAGAGCTCGGGGAAGGCTATCTTGGTGACCACCGCCCCACAGGCCTCCATGGCCGCCTGAAGCTGGAGCTCCGGCGGAGTACGCATCTTGAGCCCCTTCATATCGGCCGGAGTTTTGACCGGGTTGCGGTTATTGGTTACGTTGCGGAAGCCCCATTCCCAGTTTGATAAAAAGACCAGGTTCTGCTTCTCCAATTGGGGGGCCACCCACTTCATGAAGGGGCCGTCCAGCACCCGCCAGGCGTGTTCATAGCTGTCATAGACAAAAGGCATCATCACCACCGAGAAGGCGCGCACATACTTGTCCAAGGCTCCCTGAGTGGGCAGGCTCATGTCGATGGCACCCAGCTTGTTCTGTTCCAGCACCTCGGGCGGCGAACCCAGGGCGTTTGCCGGGTATATTTTCGTGGTGATGGCGCCGTTCGTCCTCTTTTTGACCGCCTCGGCGAACATCAGGGTGGCCTTGTGTCCGGGATGGCTTTCGGCTGCATAGTGGCCAAACTTGAGTTCAATGGCCAGGGCGGGGCCCGCTGAAAATACGGCAAGCACCGCTACCCCCAACAAAATTACCAGCAGTCTATTTGCTTTCATCATCTTCCCTCCTCTTTGGGTATCTGGGAAGGCAAGACCTCCCCTGGTTCCCCCCGGGCGTGCCGGCCCCGAAGGTAGTTCCTAATCTGGAACATATATCCATATAACGAACAAATACCTTATTTGAAACAAAGATGTCAAGGAGAAATGACCAGCGGCGATTTCAGCGTGTAGAGGGATAAATTGGATCCAGGTATTCAGCAGAGGGGAGACCCAAAAAGAGCCGGCTATATGGGAGAGGGAAGAATTGAACGGTCTGACAACGGGGCTTATCTCAAGGCGGAACTCGAGGCGTCAAAGGCCTTGTTGGAAGAATCTGCCCATGCCTGGATAAGACCAAACCATGGGCAAACCCAAGCGGACGCCAAAACAATGCTTTATGGCATAATAATTATATAAGTCTCTTCTGCCCGTATCCGAAAAGACTGATACTTAGCTGGCTGACAAGCAGGCCAGCATAATCGGCTGGCTTTTGCCCGAGTTTTTAGGCGCAATTTAAACCTACAAGGCATAGAAAAATGACTTTTTCTATTATCTCTCCAATCAGGAACCGGCATCGGCGAATCTTTCTCTTGATTGCAGTCCTGGCTGCTTCACTCTGCCTGGCTCATCTGTCATGGGCAAGCGGGGCTTATGAAAGGCCGGTTCCTCTCCAGGCAAAACAATTTTTAGAGAAAAGCCTGTTGTCAGGGCCAAACCATAGCGTAAGCAACAAGGTCCTCAATGACGGGTTCATCAACACCTATGCGGTAAGCTCCCGTTTCGGCAGTTTCAGGGCTTTTTCCACCCTGGCCTTGACCAAGCTGGTGCACGAGCTGAACGTAATCGCCCAGATGGAAAAGGTAGAGGAATCCAGCACCCTGAAAAACTCGCTCGGCGAGTCAGTGGAGAATACAGCCAAGGGTCTGAAGAGGCTCTTTACTGATCCCAAGGGAACCTTTGAAAAGGCGGCCTCTGGACTGGGCAGGCTATTTGAACGTACGGATGAAGTCATTAAGAGCAAAAAAAGCCAGGCCGAAGACAACCGTTTCAAGCAATTCATCGGATTTTCTAAATCCAAACGGGAGGTGGCCGCCAAGTTCAATGTGGATGTCTACTCCAGCAATGGGGCCCTGATCGAACAACTGGATCGGATCGCCATGGCAGATTACCTGGGCGGGATCAGCCTGGGCGCTGCCCTCATCGCAGTCCCGGGACCGGCGGGTATTGTACTTTCCACCTCCGGCGGGGCCAGACTACTAAGAGAAGTTATCAGAACCACCCCTCCGGCGGAACTGCGCATTAAAAACCGTCAAAAACTAGAGCAAATGGGCACAGACCCAAATCTCATTGATCTGTTCATCAACAATGCCGTGTTTTCTCCCTTGGACCAGACCATGCTGGTGATGGTCCTGGAATCCATGCCCAAGGTTAAAAACCGCAGCCTTTTGGTAAAAGTGGCTTGCCTGGTACAAAAGGCAGAGGTGGCTTTTTTGGTGGCCCGCACCGCGGCGCTCTACGCAGAATACAACAACACCGTTAACAAACTGCGCCGCTTTATCCCTGTGGCCAGAATCCTCTACGCCCAGACTGCTGCTAACACGTCTTTAATTATGTTGCCCACGGATTATGTCATCTGGTCACAACGATTTAAGGAAGCGATGCAATATATAAAATCAAAATCAGGCGCAGCAAAATGTGAGATCTGGGTCACCGGCCGCTTGAGCCCCCTGACCACCAAAAAACTGAAAAGCGCCGGCTGGAAAATCCACACCCAGGCGGGAAAGCGCCTGTTTCCCAAATCCAAAAAACAATAGCCCCCGGTAAGGGCCGGTTAATCAGAGGTCTCAAGCCCTCACTGGGTTTATGACATGGGTTTTGGCATGCTATAAGGCAAAGCTATGCCATCAGGGGAATATTCCCAAGACGGCAAAACGGTCCGGTAAAAGGGATGGGTGCGTGTGACGAAAAGCGGCCCGGGCGCGCATCAACGCCCCGGGCCTCATCTTGATTTAATCAATTCTTTTTGTACTGCACAGCCACCTCGCCGCCACGCATCCAAACCTTCTCAACCGTGTAGCCATTGGACAGTAAGCATGAGGGGATCTCATAGGTTATGGTGAATTGAGGATCGGGAACATTGCCGCTCATGCCCCTGGCGTTCAGATCGGTCCGGATGCATGAGTATTGATCGGCCTGCGCGTCTTGGCCGCCCAAAAAGCCGAACATCACGGCCAAGGTGACGGCCACACCGGCCATGAAATACAGAACTCCGCGAAATGTGCTTTTGCTTTTCATGTCTCGCTCCTGGTTGGCGGCGGTCGCCGCGCTAATGTAAATCATTGTTGGGCAGGCGCAAGATATTGATATGCATAAATAATAAGCCGATTATCCGTCTTGGTCAATGAAAAGGCTCGGTCCACGCCTTGCGTAACCGCCTAGAGCTTGAACCTGCAACGCAGAGCCAGAGCGAAGAACTGAAGATTTTGATGAACGCAAGGACGGATACTCAATTGACTGGAGAAACGATAATGTAGCCTGTGACGGTATTTACCTAACACCTACCTCAAGCTATCCATAAGGACCTTGCCAGCCAAACTCTCTGACAGATAGTCAGTTGTAGTAGAAAAGATCGACTAACACAGCTTAGGATGTGGGATCAGATTATTTAACTAGTTGATTGTATTGGTGCCCTCGGCCCGATTCGAACGGGCGGCCTACGGCTTAGGAGGCCGTTGCTCTATCCTGCTGAGCTACGAGGGCAGGTTTTGGCCTAGAACTTATCACAGGGTCTGGACTCTGCCAAGTCAGCCCCGGAGCTGAAAGCCTCTTTGAGATAACCTAAGGATCAATGGGTTTTTCTTGGGATCAACAACCAGCGATTTATGGGGCCGGATTAAGTGTCTGTCTGCCCCGGGGTGAGCTTAAGGCGCTTGCTCTGGTGTGCATGGTCCTTTGCAGGCGCTGGGCCCTGTTAATGGCCAGCGGTGCCCCTGGAGGCGGTCCACCTGGACCACCTTCGGGAACACCGTTTTGAGAGACATGGTCTGTGCAGTTTAGGGCGGCTATCAATAACAGGGAAGTAACAAATAGGGAGTCATCAATATAATTTCATTGCCAAGACAGTGAATATTACCGGCCTTAATATGCATCAACCGCTGGCCGGTGGCGTGCCGGGGATGGTGAATTGTTGTGCCACCCAACCTAGAGCGCCACTGGGTGTACTTATCAAGAGCCAGTCGCCGGTCCTGCCTGTGATAATGAGTTGATCTGTCTGCTTCAACACCAACAACACTGGATAGGCCATGCCGGGGCCGCTGCGCACGTTGAGGGCAGGGACATTCACAACCACCGTGCCACTGGCACTCTGGCTGGGAGGCACCACTCCAAGATGAGCGGGCGACACGGTCTGGGCCACGGCTGGAGGGGAAACCACCACATAGCCTCCGGGCGCGGTCTGATAATAGACGCCTTCACAGAGATAATAGGTAACACCGGACACCATCACCACCTTAAAGCCAGGAGGCAACACCGAGATCACCAAACCCACCGGTGGAAAAACCGAAATATAACCACCCCGCCAAGGGCGGTAGAACCTGCCGCGATGGAAGAGATAGGGATCTCTCCCCATAAAGATGCGGGAGTGCCCACGGGGCAGCGGTCGCTGAAAATGACCCGGCCCCGGCCCTCTGAATCCTGGTTTTCCCCCGCCTGGGGGCGCCCCGCCCCCTCTCGGTGGTCCTCCCCCCGGACCGCGAGCCACAGCCGGAGTGACGCTGAACAAGGTGGATACGATAAAG
>JASFOZ010000369.1:0-4856 GCA_050116255.1 Desulfarculaceae bacterium | reverse complement strand
AGGCATAGAGACATGCCTCTAAGCATCATCAAGGCATTCGGACCTAGCCGATGTCGTTTAGACCCGAGTGTTCAAGTTTTCTTAAAGCTTCACACCAGTATCTCACGCTGGCCCAAGCCTGCAAGGGAAAACACCCCACCAGGCTTTTGGGACTATACATTAAGACTTGGAAACTGCGCTGGAAAGGACTAATTCCAGAGGGGTTGTTTAAATTACCGGTGGGCAGATCTTTTATCCAACCGCGCGGTATTTAAGGGCCAGAAGGTCTTGGTCCAGGTAACGCATCAAGGCCGTGGTGGAGGCCTCGACCATATCCGTGTGCCTGACCTCGATGATAATCTTCACTATCTTGGAAAAATCCAGCATATCCAAGACATGCCGCCAATCCAGGGTCCCGTCTTCCAATCCGATGTGTTCGTCCCTTTGGCCGGAGTTGTTGCTGGCGTGCACGTACAGCACCCTGTCTCTGACCTGGCCCACAAAGTCGTCTAGGGCGCATCCCAGCTTTCCCCGGCCGTAACCATTGTTAAGGTGCCCCAAATCCAAAACATAGCCCAACTCGGGAAAGGACTCCAGGACATCAAAGGCGTAATCCGCCACCAGGGTGCTGTTGGATTCATAGAGCATCTTCACGCCGGCATCGGCTGCGTAGGAGATCACCTCTTTTAAGCGTTTTTTGTCGTCTTTGGAGATAAAACCGTCGTTTACGTGGAAGACGAACTGCCGGGCTCCCAGAAAGCGGCAGACATCGATCTCAGCGGTCAATATGGACAGGTTGGCCTGGGTAAAGGATTCATAGGTTTGAAAAATACCGGCGGTCCCGGAATGGATGCTGAGATCAATCCCCTGCATGTACCTTTTTATCTTTTCCAGGAAGAAAAGATTGAAATGGAGCTTGGAGTTCTGGCGGTTGATTTCAACCACCTTGAAGCCAAGCTCATGGATATGCTTGTACCACTTTGCCTGGTGGATTATTTGGGAGGTTATCCCTATGGCAGGGTTCATATAAACCACCTGTCCAGGCTTTTAGCTGAGGAGGCTTTTTGTCTAATCGGGTTCAACCAAATCATCTTAAAGCGCCTTGAGGACCGCCACGGGGCTTGGTCACTGCCCTTTAGCGCTCATGGCCTTACGGGCCACGGCGTCGTAGAGTTGGTTTAATCCGTATTTATCGGCCAAGGCATCCACACCAATATCCAGTTCCTCCGTTGCAACCTCTTCCTCGACTTCCTCTTCCCGCTCCTCGAATACCAGGACCTCATTGAGGCAATGCTTGACGCAAAGGGGCATGTCTTCGCCCTCGCACATATCGCACCTTAGAGGCAAGCCGGAATCAGGCTCCTTAAAGGCTTCCCGGGAAGGGCAGGGGGCCCTGCAAAAGGCGCATTCTTCATATTCCTTGCCGTCGATCACATATTTATTGCGGCCCATACATTCGGCCACGGCGCGCTCTCCGGCGAATACCGGCATCCATATATCCTGCAGGGGATAGCGCACCACCCGGATACGGGAGCGGGCCGGATTGATGCTGCTGTAAGGCGGCGAGGCGTGAAAGGCCGAGCATATGATCTCGCAGGCGCGGCAGCCGTTGCACAGATCAGCGTTAACCTTGATGGTTTTAACTTTTTTCAGAACCTTGGCCATTTTTCAATATCCCCCTCTTTTCCAGGTCTTCGGCGACATAGCCCAAATCCAACTCCAAAAGGGTTTCTTTGGTGGGAACTCCCTCGTTATTCCAGCCTTTGTACTCGTAGTAGGTATCCAAAAGAAGCTCTTCATGCTCTGGGAATCTTTTTTTCCAATGATCGTCAGGTGGTTTTTCGTCCTTTCGCCTCATGCCTCTTCTGATGTTAAAGGCCCGGTGCAGGTTCCGGCTTCTCTTGACGATTTTGCGCAGCTCCTCTTCATCCAAATCCATGCCCGTGGCCGCTGATATCAATTTGGGGTAGTTGTGGATGTGGTAGGGCGGCTTCAGGCAAAAGGACCCCATGCCGGCGCAGAACCCCAGGGCGTCGTCAATGTTGTGGAGCATCTCCATCCAGTCCACGATCTCGCAGCACATCTCCGGGGTGGGGAAATAGGGGTTGGCCTTTTCTCCCCGGGGCTCCCACTCCAACACATAATCTTTGAACTTCTCATCTGGAATCTGCGGCCAGTCCTTAACAAACGTTTCCCTGGCCTCCTTGGTGGGGAACGCCGCCTGGGGGAAGTTGCCCTCGATCTGGGTGATGCTGATCTTCTCGTTGGTGGAGTACATGAGGTAATAAAGCGGGTCCATCATTCCCAGCTTGAGCGGCAGCTGCTCGTGTTTTTTGACGGTGTTGTGGGCGAACTTTTCAGCGCCTTTGCCGATCTTTTGGGCTGCATAGTATGTGCCGTCAGCCAACAGGTCTCCGATCCCCTCCCGGCGCACTATCCGGTCCAGCAGCCAATGAAACCTGCCCTCGTTGTCAGGCGGGCATCCCTCAAAATCCTTGTCCGTGAGGATGCCGGCTTCATATAGCTCCACGGCAAAGGCCAATATCTGGGGGGTGGAGAATGCGTCCACTCCGTATTCCTGGGCCCGCTGCACGATTCTAAAAGAAAAATCCAGGTCATTCACATAGGCGGCCATGGCATAGGTCAGCTTGGAAAAGCATTTCATCATGTACCTGGGAACGTCCTTGTAGGAGATCAGGGCGCCGCACTGCTGAGGGCAGTTGAAGCAGCTGATCATGCGTTTGATGGCGCTGATCTGGGTCTCGGACCACGTCTTGTCTATCTCATCGGTCCAGAAATCCTTGCGCCGGTTGCGGGCGTTGCCCCAGGCGAAGCTCTCCGTATGCCACTTTTCATCGGTATGTTTCATCTCCTGGGGCGAGCCGATCCCGGAAAGAATGGTCATCACCCCGGGGATGGGGTTTTCATTACGGAACTTGATGTACTCCGTAATTTCATTCATGTGCTCTATGAACTCCGCGCCCCGGGCCAAGTGCAGGTCCTTGGTGCCGCGAATGGCAACGGCCTTCACCCCCTTGTCGCCCATGACCGCGCCGCCCCCCAGCCGGCTGCAACTGGACCGGCCCTGTTCTATGGAAGCGGTAAAGACGCGGTTTTCCCCGGCCAGGCCGATGGCGGCCACATGGGCGTTGGGCTGGTTCAGCTCCTGCCGGATCATCTCCTGGGTCTCCAGGGCGCCCTTGCCCTGCAAATGGGTGGCGTCCCTGATCTCCACCGTGTCGTTATGTATCCAGATATAAACCAGTTTGGGCGACTTGTTGCGCAGGATCACCTTGTCATAACCGGCGTACTTGAGCTCTGCCGCCAAAAACCCACCCATCATGGGATAGGCCAACAGCTCGTTCTGGGGCGAGACGGTGCTGATGATGGTGCGGTTGCAGCTATAGGCGGGGGTGCCGCATAAAAGGCCGGCGGCGATTATAAGCAGATTCTCCGGATCAAAGGGCTTGGTCTCCGGCGGAACCCGGTCCCAAAGCTCCTTGACGTTGGTCCCCAGTCCGCCCAGATACGTGTGCAAGTACTCCGGGTTGGTCTCGACCCGTTCGATATTTCCGGTGGCTAAATCGATTTCCAGGTTATAACCGGTCTCTGCGTACCTCATGGCTACCTTCCAGCCTCAGCAGTCCTTTGTCTCTAGGGGGTCTCTTTAACCAAGCGCCCTTGGTCGGCGCCTTACCCCCCGTCCGGATAATTGTATGTTTTCAGGTCCTTAAACTAAATATCCCCTTGCGAGTACAGGATAAACCCTTTTATTTAGCTACAATGTAGCTGCGATGCAGCTTCATGTCAAGAAATAAATATGTCAAAATTGGCATAGAGGCAATCAAAGCGAATATTTTCTTTGGATATGGTTTATGTGATTGCTTTTATTGGTAATTATTTGGTGGTTATGGGCCGGGGAGGGCGGTGGGTTTTAGGCAGGGTGGAAGAGAGGGGCCTGTCAGGGGAAGATTTTGGCGGTACAGGCATATTAGATGTGGTCAGGGGGATAGGACTGGAAAATTTTTTAAGAGTTTTATAACGCAGATTCGTCCACTATTATTGACCTATAAATTGGACTATAAGTTTATAATTAGTTAATAATAATTGAGCTTTAGATTGGTCTGCTTTTGCATTTAAAAGGTGAGCACTTCATAGAGAATTATTCACTCTCTTTTCTGACATACACCATTTTACTCATTTTCCGGCCAACTTCTTGGCCGCAGCACGCAAATATGCTGGTGCCTTGATTTCCCCGTATGGTGGAACGTAAGGAGTCGTTGAGAAGTACACACCGACGAAGTCCCGCTCTGGATCGATATAAATACCTTGGCCCATGTTGCCGTGCTTATACATGGCACCGTCCTTAAATATAAAATCGAACTGATATGAACTCTTAACTGGTTTCTCGCCAAAAAGTCCGACTGCCTGGCGTTCCTTGGCTCCACCTATAAATGCCTTGGGGTCGCCATCCTTGCGAATACGTTCCAGTACCGCCGGCTTGACTACCTGCTCATATGCAGCGGCTTGCCAGCTTGGCGTAAAAAGTGCGCCAAACCTCGCCATGTCTTGCAGGGTTGAAGACATGATGGCCATGGTCAGTGCGGTGCCATCTGGAGTGAGATTTGTAAGCAGCGGCATGCGTGCGCCCATCTTGCCCCAAATTCGCTTTTCAACAACATCAGCCCAGCGTAGGCCCGTAATTTTCTCGATTACCATTCCAAGAACCTGTGTGTTTAGTGATGAATAGCGAAATTTCTCACCAGGCTTCTCGTTCTCGAGAGGCTCAGCTTCTCGCAAAACAGTCACCCAATTCTCAAGTTTGACACTCCGATCTGGTGTACCCATGGCGGAATAAACAAATCTCACAAAAATCG
>JASFOZ010000368.1:0-4876 GCA_050116255.1 Desulfarculaceae bacterium | reverse complement strand
CAGCACCGGGCCTTACCCGGGAATAGAGCCGGGGCACGGTCTCCAGGTTGTGGGCCAGCACCGCCGGCTTTGCCTCCAGGGCGGTTTGCAGGGCCGCCTGGGAGCCGGCGAAATCAGGCACCAGCACCTCCACCCCCACCCCGGGGCAGGCCTCTTTGATGGCCCGGGTGGTGGCGGCGAAATGGCCGGCGCCGCCGTCAGGCAGGTCGTCCCTGGTGACCGATGTCACCACCACAAAGCGCAGGCCCAGCTCCGCCGTCTGCAGGGCAACGCGGCGGGGCTCCTCCGGGTCCACTGCCGGCGGCCGTCCGTGGCCCACCGCACAAAAGGCGCAGTTGCGGGTGCAGACGTTGCCCAGAATGAGGAAGGTGGCCACCCCCTGGGAAAAGCACTCCCCCTGGTTGGGGCAGCATCCCTCCTCGCAGATGGTGTGCAGCCGCCGCCCCCGGATTTGGGCCAAGGTCTTGGCCGCGGCCCCGCCGCTGGGCAGGCGCTTGCGCAGCCAGGGCGGCTTGCGCGGGATGGGATTGGGTTTGGAATTTTGTTCATGCTCAGGCAAGGGCTGGCCTCTCATTGCTATCAGGAGATATTTCATGCCGGCGGCGGCAAGTGACCACAAAGCCGGTGTGGGCCTTCATTTGGTGCCGGGGGCGCACCGAGGGCGGCTTAACGTGCCAGAACCTCTGCATGGCCTCAAAGCCCTCGGGCAGGCACAGGCCCTTATTGGCGTTGATGGTTTCGATCAGGCGGCTCATCTGCAGCACCGTGGGGACGAAGGCCACCCAGACCCCGCCGGGCCTGAGTCCCTGGACCACGGCCTCGGCCAACTCCCAGGGCTCGGGCACGTCGCTGATGAGGCGGTCGGCCTGGGCCTCCTCCAGGCCCTCCTGGGCGGGATCGCCCAGCCGGGGCTGCCAGCGCTCCAGGCTTTCTTCCCCCAGATAGAGGGCTATATTCTTGCGGGTGCGGTTGAGGTGGTCCTGGCGCAGGTCCCAGGAGGTCAAAGCTCCCGCCAGGCCCAAGGCGCGCAGTAGGGCCATGGTCAGGGCCCCGTGACCGCAGCCGATCTCGATGACCTTCTGGCCGGGGGCGATATCCGCCCACATGAGGATCAAGGCCAGGTCCTTGGGGTAGATGACCTGGGCCTCGCGGGGCATGTTCATCACGATCTGCTCCAGGGTGGGGCGCAGCACCAGATAACGCCGTTCCCTGGGGGTGGTTAAGACCTGGCCGTCCTGCAGGCCCCCCAGAATATCGCCGCTTAGGTTTTCACCCTTCACCGGCACGCTCTGGGCAGCCTCCGGAACCACCAGCAGGTACTGGCGGTCGCGCCCGTCCACCAAAAGCATGGTGTCGCCTTGCCTAAAATCGCCTTGGGCCGGGGCCATGATGCCTCCTTGGGGTCAGCCTGTTATATAGCTCATGATCAGCTTTAAGGAAAGGGCGGGAGGCCTTAAAAAAAGCCAGCGGGCCCAAAGCGGGCCCGCTGGCGGGGGGGGTGGTCAATATCGCTCAAAGGACGGGAAGATAGTTGTCCAGCTCGTACTGGCTGACATGGATGCGGAACTTGTCCCACTCGATGCGTTTGTTCTCAATGAATTTTTCAAACACATGATCGCCGAGGCACTCCCGGACCAGCTTGCTCTTGGCGGTAACCTCAACCGCTTCCCCCAGGCTGCCGGGCAGGGAGATGATCTTTTTCTTCTTGAGCTGCTGGGGGCTCATCTCAAATATGTCTTCTTCCACCGGCGCGGCCAGCTCGTACTTTTCCTCGACTCCCTTGAGGCCGGCGGCCAGCATCACCGCAAAGGCCAGGTAGGGGTTGCAGGCCGGGTCCGGAGCCCGGAACTCACAGCGGGTGGCGGCTTCCTTGCCCGGTTTGTACATGGGCACCCTCACCAGGGCGGAGCGGTTGCGCCGCGCCCAGGCTACATACACCGGCGCTTCGTAACCGGGGACCAGGCGTTTATAGGAGTTCACCCACTGGGCGATTATGGAGGTGAACTCCGGAGCGTGTTTGAGCAGTCCGGCGATGTAGGACTTGCCCATGGAGGAGAGGTTGAATTCGTCCTTGGGGTCGAAAAAGGCGTTTTTCTTGCCCTTGAACAAAGACTGGTGGGTGTGCATGCCGCTGCCGTTTTCGCCGAATATGGGCTTGGGCATGAAGGTGGCATACACATTATATTTCATGGCGATCTCCTTGACCGTCAGCCGGTAGGTCATGGCCGCGTCAGCCATGCCCAGGGCGTCGGAATAGCGGAGATCGATCTCATGCTGACTGGGGGCCACCTCGTGGTGGCTGTACTCCACGGGGATGCCCATTTTTTCCAGAGTCAGAATGGTGTCGCGGCGCAGGTCGCTGGCCACATCCAAGGGGGTGAGGTCAAAATAGCCGCCCCGGTCCAGGATCTCGGTGCCGGCGCTGTCCTTGAAGTAGAAAAACTCCAGTTCCGGGCCCACATACATGGTGAAGCCCATTTTTTTGGCTTTTGCCAGGTTGCGCTTGAGCACATAACGGGGATCGCCCTCATAAGGCTCGCCCTGGGGTGTGACCACATCGGCGAACATGCGCGCCACGCCGCCTTCCTCGGGCCGCCAGGGCAGGATGGTGAAGGTGGAAGGGTCAGGCATGGCCAGCATGTCGCTTTCATCGATGCGGGCGAACCCCTGAATAGAGGAGCCGTCAAAGCCCATTCCTTCGGCCAGGCCGGCCTCCAGCTCAGAGGGTGAAATGGCAAAGCTCTTTAAAAAACCAAGGATGTCGGTGAACCATAGCCGGATAAACTTGATGTTGTTGTCGCGTACTGCCTTGAGGACGCCTTCTTTAGTCATTTTGGCCATCTAGAGATTCCTCCTTCTCTTTAACGATATTTTTAAAACTTAAAACCGCCGGTCTTTCAGGTAACATTTCGAGCCTGAAAAGCGGCCAGGCGGCGGTAAGCACTATTTATCCCCGCTACTATACGCAAATAACGGACCATTACCAACTATTATTACCAAGCATATGTTTTCATTGAAATAATTGTTAAAAGCCCCTTGAAGGTGGTGTGGTAAAAAACTACCATTCGGTATGACTGACTGCTTATATCATACCCATGGGTAGGAAATGTCCTGGCGATTAGGCCTTAGCCTTGAATCTTTTGGGGCTGATGCCGTATTTTTTTACCCGCAACCCCATGAGTCGCTCGCTGACCCCCAGGTCCCGGGCCGCCCGGGCCTTGTTTCCCCGCGAATTTTTCAGGGCCTCTACGATAAGCTCCCGCTCCAGGCTGTCCAGAGACTCCGTCAGGGTTCCTTTGTGGATGGTGCCGCTGGCTTCGGCGGTCTGCAGGGTGGGGGGGAGGTAATGGCCGTGGATGACGTCGTCGATGCTGACGATCACCGCCCGTTCGATGCAGCTTTCCAACTCGCGTACATTACCGGGCCAATGATAGCTCATGAGCATGTCAATGGCCGGGGTGGAGATGCGTTTGATGGATTTGTGGTTTTCACTGCTGAATCTTTCTGCGAAATGATTGGCCAGAAGTAAAACGTCCGACCCTCTTTCCCTAAGAGGAGGCACATGGATGGGAAACACATTGAGCCGGTCATAGAGGTCGGCCCGAAAGGTTCCGGCAGAGATGGCCTCCTCCAAATCGCGGTTGGTGGCGGCTATAACCCGCAGGTCGGCCTTCAGGGGGTCGATTCCGCCCACACGCTCAAACTCGCGCTCCTGCAAGACCCGCAGCAGTTTCACCTGGGTGGCTGGGGAGAGGTCGCCCACCTCGTCCAGGAATATGGTCCCTCCGTGGGCCAGCTCAAAGCGGCCTTTGCGCTGGTGGGTGGCGCCGGTGAAGGCCCCTTTTTCGTGGCCGAACAGCTCGCTCTCAATGAGGCTCTGGGGCAGGGCGGCGCAGCTTACTTTCACAAAAGGCTTTTTGGAGCGCAGGCTGTTGTAATGGATGGCGTTGGCCACCAGCTCCTTGCCCGTGCCCCGTTCCCCCCGGATCAATACGGTGGTGTTGGTTTTGCAGACCTGGGCCAACAGGTCGTAGACATCGAGCATGGCCTTGGATCTGCCGATTATGTTTGAGGGCTGGAAGCGGTCTCTGAGCTTGCTGTGCAGGCGCTCGTTCTCTTCCCGCAGCCGTTCATGTTCTTCCAAGGCGGTCTGCCGCAGCCTCACTGCCTGGGAGATCATGTTGGCGATGACCGACAAAAGCCGAAGATCCTCATGCAGGGAGGCCTCGCTGCTGAAAAGGCGGTCCACGCTCAGAGCGCCGATGACCTCGTTTCCCAGCTTGATGGGCACACATAAAAAGGAGATGTCCTCAGGCTCCAGATTGGCCCGGGCCCCGGTGCGGTCCAGAAAGGAGGGATCTTCGTAAATATGCGGGATTAAGGCTGGTTTTCCGGTGGCTACCACCTTGCCCGTGACCCCTTCTCCCACGCGGTATCTTCCCTTTTGCCGCTGCTGGGGGCTGAGACCGTGGGCAGCCTCGATCTGGATCTCGCCGCTTTCACGGTTCACCAAGGTGATGGTGCCCCGGATCATGCCCATATGGGTGGACATGGCGGTAAGAAGGGGGCCCACAACCTCGCGCAGGTCTATGCTGCGGTCCAGGGCCTGGCTTATCTCGAATAAAAGCGATAGCTCCTGTACCTCGCGTCTGACCTGGGGATCTGTGCTGGTGGCAACGCTCATGAAAGACCTTTTCTTTCTGGGTGATTTAGTAATCAGGCTTTCTGCGAACAAGAACCTTCCAAAATGTACGTTTTCCGTTCTTAGCATACAGTATGGAGCGAACCCGATCCATAACTAGGGCTTTTTTTGAGGAATATTTCCAGGTTGGATGGTTATTTTCTCAGTAGGCGTATAGATTTCCGTAGGGCCGCG
>JASFOZ010000367.1:0-4883 GCA_050116255.1 Desulfarculaceae bacterium | reverse complement strand
GGAGGACCTGATGAGCAATAGCAAGGTATCCATCGTCCATACCCAATCCCACCCTGATTACAACCAGGTCTATACGGCGGTCAAAGAAGCCCTGCAACTTATCGGCGGCATCGAGGATATCGTCAAACCCGGGCAATTGGTGCTGGTCAATCCCAGTTGGGTGGCGCCGCCGGTGGAACCGGAGGCCGGCTGCATCACCCTGCCTGAAGTGCCCCGGGCGGTGGCGGATCTGGTCAAGGAAATGGGCGCCACTCCGGTAATCGCCGAATCCTCGGCCGTGGGCGTGGATTCAGAGAAGGTCATCGCCGCCTCCGGCTATGCCCAGCTCCGGAACCTGGGCTATGAGGTGGTGGATCTAAAGAAAACCAAGACCGGCGTGGATATGGAAGTCCCCAACGGCAAGGTATTCGAGTCTGTTGAGTGCTGGGAGCTGGTTAAAAAGGCCGATGTGATCATCAGCGTTCCCAAGCTGAAGACCCATGATCAGACCGAGATGACCTGCGCCATCAAAAAACTAAAGGGCCTTTTGACGGACAAGTATAAAAAGGCCATGCACCAGCAAGGCCTGTTTGAGGGGGTGGTGGACCTGTTGTCAGCGGTGAAACCCAGCTTGGCGGTGGTGGACGCCATTATCTGCCAGGAGGGCCTGGGACCGGTCTTCGGACGGCCGGTGGAGATGAACCTGATCCTGGCGGGCAAGGATCTGGTGGCCATGGATGCCACCTGCGCCCGCCTCATCGGCTACCAGCCCCAGGAGACCCTGTTGACGGCCAACGCCGCCGCCCGGGGCCTGGGGAAGATGGCTGAGGACGAGATCGAAGTTTCCGGGGTGCTCCTGGATTCGGTCAAGCGCCGCTTCCTGCGGGCGGTGGAAGACAACCCCGTTGAAGCGGAGGGCTTTGAGGTGATCCATGGCGAGGCCGCCTGCACCGGCTGCCGCAACACCGTCATGAGCGCCTTGGTTGACATGCGCAACGCCGACCAGCTTATGTATTTGCCCGGGGTAAAGGTGCTTACCGGCGGCGCCGAGTGGCCCCCGGACCATCCCAAAGAAGAGGTGGTCACCGTGGGCCTGTGCATGAAGGAGAAATCCCCCACCCGCCACGTTAAGGGCTGCCCGCCCAACAACGCCCTGGTGGTCCAGGCCATAATCGGGGGCCGGGCCGAGGTCAAACGCATGTATGCCGATGAAAGCCTGGATAAGACCGATGCGGATTAAACGCAGTCCCCAATTGATTTAACCTGAGGAGAACGCCATGGACAATATCCTGGGATATATGGAGAAATACGATTTTGAAAACCTCTTTCTCTGCCAAGACAAGGCCCTGAACTTCAAGGCCGTCATCGCCCTGCATGACACCACCCTGGGCCCGGCCACCGGCGGGTGCCGCATGTGGCAGGACTATGCCTCGGAGATGGACGCCATTGAAGACGCCCTCAGGCTGTCCCGGGGCATGACCTATAAGTACGCCGCCGCCGGGGTCAACCTAGGCGGGGGCAAGGCGGTGATCATCGGCGACCCCAAACGCAAAGACCGGGAGCCGGTTTTCAGGGCCCTGGGCAAATTTATAAACCGCCTGGGCGGGAAATACATCACCGGCGAGGACGTGGGCACCACCCTGCAGGACATGGAATACATCCGCATGGAGACAGAGCATGTGGTCACCCTGCCCACCTATTTGGGAGGGGCGGGCGATATATCCCCCTTGACCGCCTTTGGAACCATACGGGCCATGCAGGCCTGCTGCCAGAGGGTCTATGGCTCGGATTCCCTGGAGGGTAAGACCGTGGCCGTGCAGGGTCTGGGGGCGGTGGGCCACAACGCCGTGGCGCAGCTGCACGAACTTGGCGCCAAAATGCTGGTCACGGACATAGACTCCCAAAAGGTGGAGGCCATGAAGACCGAGTTCGGGGTTGAGACCACAGCCCCGGAGGCCATCTACGACGCTGACTGCGATGTCTTCTGCCCCTGCGCCCTGGGCAAGGTCATAAACGACGAGACCCTAAAGCGCCTCAAGTGTAAGATCATATGCGGCAGCGCCAACAACCAGTTAGCTGAAGAACGCCACGGCGGGCAGCTCGAAGCCCAGGACATGGTGTATGCGCCTGACTATATCTCCAACGCCGGCGGCACCATCTACGACACCGACCGCCTGGAAGTGGGCAACGTCAGCCATGAGCGGGGCAAGGAAAAGGTGAGCCGCATCTATGACAAAATGATGCGCGTGTTCGAGATCGCAGACCGTGACGGCATCCCCACCTTTCAGGCGGCCGACCGTCTGGCGGAAGAAAGAATCGCCGCCATCGCCCAGGTGAAGAAGTACGTAGACGACATCGGACACAAATAGTTTGTCCGGGGCTGTCAGCGGGCCGGGTTGCAAGGCTGTGCTAATCTGAATAAAAAAGCCTTATAAATATCCAGCCATGGGCGGCTGAATCAATTTTAGACTCTATGATTTTTTTGCAGTAGGCATGGCCGGGGAGAAGGCCCATGAACATAAAAAACGGATCAGAATATATTAAGAGCCTTAAAAAACTTTCGCCGACTATCTACTACAAGGGCGAAAAGATCGGGGATGTGACCACCCACCCAGCCACCTCCCCCCATGTCCGGGCCGCGGCCATGACCTACACCCTGGCGGCAAAAGACAAATACAAAGACCTGGCCACAGCCAAATCACACCTCACCGGCAGAGAGATAAGCCGTTTCACCCACGTTCACCAGAATGTGGAGGATCTACTTAAAAAGGTCAAACTGCTGCGAGTGTTGGGCCAGAAGACCGGCACCTGCTTTCAGCGCTGCGTGGGCTTAGACGGCATTAACGCCGTATATTCGGTGACCTATGAGATAGATGAAAAACACGGCACCGACTACCTGGAGCGGTTTAAAAAGTGGCTTACCTACATCCAAGACCAGAACCTGATGGTGGTGGGGGCCATGACCGACCCCAAGGGCGACCGCTCCAAGGGCCCGGCCGACCAGCCGGACCCGGATCAATACGTGCATGTGAAGGAGCGGCGCCAAGACGGGGTGGTGATAAGAGGGGCCAAGCTCCACATGACCGGGGGAGTGAACTCCCATGAAATACTGGTCATGCCCACCACCGCCATGGACCAGGCGGCCAAGGATTACGCCTTGGCCTGCGCCGTGCCTGTGGACGCCCCGGGTGTGACCATGATCTTCGGCCGCCAGGCCAATGACGACCGGCGGGACCGCAGAGAAAGGATAGATACGGGAAAGCCATCCTTCGGGTCAGTGGGCGGCGAGGCCGTGATCGTATTCGAAGACGTATTCGTGCCCAATGAGCGGGTGTTTATGGATGGAGAAACCGACTTCACCGCAGCCCTGGTTTACCGTTTCGCCGCCCATCACCGGGCCAATTACGGCGCCTGTAAGACCGGGTTGATGGACGTTCTCATCGGGGCGGTAAGCTATCTGGCCCTGATCCAGGGCACGGCCAAGGGCTCACATGTGCGCGACAAAGTCACCGAGATGACCCACCTGAGCGAAACCCTGTACAGCTCTTCCATCGCCTGCTCCGCCGAGGGCTGGCCCACGCCCTCGGGCGCCTTTATGGTGGACACCATGCTGGCCAATGTGTGTAAACACAATGTGACCCGCTTTCACTTTGAGGTGGCCCGCCTGGCCTTGGACCTGGCCGGCGGTTTCATAGCCACCCTGCCCAGCCAGTATGATCTGGAGAGCGAAGACGTGGGTCACTTGGTTAAAAAGTATTTTTCGGGAGTGGCCAACATCCCCACCCAAGACCGCATTAAAATCGCCCGGCTCATTGAGGCCATGACCGGCGGCACCACCCTGGTTGAATCCATGCACGGCGCCGGGTCCCCCCAGGCGCAGCGGATAATGATCTATAGAGAGGGAAACATCCCTGAAAAGATCAAGCTGGCCAAAAAGCTGGCCGGCATCCCCAGCAGCCGCTAAGCGTAAGCACCTGCCTAAATCAAGGGCTATATGGGACCGGTTTCCAAGGCCGGGAGCCGCATTCGGGACCGGCGGTGATTTTTTTTGCGGCACCTTGACTTAGGGACCTGCTTGAGGAAAGATTAACTCCTACCAGCTTAAAAGAGCTCAGGTCCCGGGCAGGGGGGATCGAGGATATTTGGTTCGCATCCTGGGCTCCGGATCCCCCGGATCCACATGCAGACCTCCTGCCTCATCGGAGCAGGAGGTTATTATGCTCAACGCCAAGATCCAAATCCCCTTCCCTCAAAACGAGCCTGTGTTTGATTACCAGCCCGGCAGCAACCAGAAAAAAAAGCTCAAGCAGACCCTGGCCGACCTGGCCGGCCAGGAGTTGGAAATACCCCTTATTATAGGAGGCAAGACCATAGAGACCGGACGGCTGGGCAAGGTGCCCTGCCCCCATGATCACCAGCGCACCTTGGCCACTTTTCATCAGGCCGGTCCCAAGGAGGTCGAAAAAGCGGCCCAGGCGGCCCGGGATGCCTGGCCGGCATGGGCTTCCCTGGCCCACTCCGACAGGCTGATGATCTTCCTCCGGGCCGCCGAGCTCCTGGCCACCAAGTACCGCTATCTGCTGGTGGCCGCCACCATGCTGAATCAGTCCAAGACCGCGCATCAATCCGAGATCGACGCCGCTTGCGAGGTGATCGACTTTTTAAGATTCAACTCATACTTTTCCGACCAAATCGCCCGGTACCAGCCCTTCAGCGGTCCGGCGGAGTTTAACTATCTGGACATGCGCCCCTTGGAGGGCTTTGTGTTCTCGGTGACGCCCTTCAACTTCACCGCCATCGCCGCTAATCTGCCCTCCGCCCCTGCCATGCTGGGCAATGTAAACCTGTGGAAACCAGCCTCTGCCGTGGTTTTCTCCAACTATCATCTGATGTCGCTGTGGCAG
>JASFOZ010000366.1:0-4901 GCA_050116255.1 Desulfarculaceae bacterium | reverse complement strand
AGGGCGGCTATAGTCTCCTGTGGATACGCCCACGGCTATCCGCACATGCTTTCAAATAAAAGCCAGGCGTTGGTGCGGAATTGCCGGGCCCAGGTGGTAGGTCTGGTCAGCATGAATCAGATGGTGATTGATATTGGCTGCATTCCCGGAGTTTCAGTTGGAGATGAGGTGGTTTTAGTCGGAACCCAGGGGGAGAATTCCATCACAGCCTTGGATCTTTCCAGACATTTCAACGCACCGGCGGTGGCAATCACTTGCGGAATATCATACAAGGTGCCCCGGATATATCTGCCCCCTGACTCGAATTATCGAATCGAGGGCAGTTGAGATATGAATTATTTGGTGTTTGACAAGTTAAACAAAAATGAGATATGTTGTTGTTAAGATAGCAACGATGAAGATAATGGAAATACCCCAAAATTTGCTTAATCTTGGATTTACCAAGTATGAAGCCCAAGTTTACTTGGCTCTTATCGCCAAAAATCCGCAAAACGGCTCTCAGCTGAGCAGGGCCTCGGGAGTTCCCCGGGCGAATATTTATAACACTCTGGATGGCCTGAGGGCGCGGGAAATTGTGATGGAGGTGGATAAGGGGCTCTATGCGGCCATTCCAGTGCAGGAACTGATTAGGCGCCTGCGTTTAGAACACAACCGCGACCTGTCGGCTCTTAAGTCAGTGGCCGAGCAGGCCAGAACCAAAAACACCCCGGAATACGTCTGGACTATGACCGGGTATGAGCAGGTTATGGCCAAGGCCAGGGATATGATAGCCAAAGCCAGCCGGGAGCTGTTCATCAGGCTCTTTCCCGAAGAGGGCGAGCAACTTAAGTGGGAGTTGAAGGAGGCTGAAGGCCGTGGGGTGGTAGTTAAATATGTATCCTTGGGTCCACCCCCAATGGATTTTGAATACCAGATAATACATCCTGAGCTCGAATTGCTGGCCAAGAAGATCAATGGTCGCAGCCTGGAAATGGTTGCTGATCATATGGAAGTCATTACGGGATGTTTAACCGGTGCCCCAAATGAAGAGTCCCGGATTGCCTGGGCAACCAACAAGTGGCTGGCGTTTTCTATCCGTGATGCCATTCTTCATGATTTTTACCATGCCATTCTTCATAAGATCCACGAGCTGGGTGAAGAGCTGACGGAACGGGAAAAAGAACTTTACCAAATGGTCAAAATGGATTTCTGGGATATCAAAAAAAATTACTGATGGTCATGGTAACTATGGAGTCATCGGCTTGAACGAGGAATGTGATCTTTTTATCCGTAACTGCCTGTTTGTTGACGGCTCGCTCTGGTTCTATGCCAAACGCCGAGATTACCCCAGGCACCCGATTCCTTTTACAAGGAAAAAGATCACCCAAACTAGCGGGAGGGCCCTGCCTACTCTTATTCTGCCCATTATCATCTTAGGCGGTATTCTGGGCGGGGTGTTGACCCCCACTGAAGCGGCGGCGGGAGCTGTGGTTTATGCGCTTTTTCTGGGCTTTTTTGTCTACCGCAACCTTGGCCTGAAACAACTTTATGGCTTGCTTTACAAAAATGCCATTGTGGTAGGCATAATCGTGGTGATCTTTTCCGGGGCTTCGATTCTGGCCTGGCTTATGGCCATGCAGCAGATCCCCCAGATGGTAACCAACGCCTTTTTGGCCGTCACCCAGAACAAGTACATTATCCTGCTGTTGATCAACCTCCTGCTGGTTTTCGTGGGGATGTTCATGGACATCACCGCGTCATTGCTCAAAGTGGGCCCCATCCTGGCGCCTTTAGCAACCAAATTTAGGCGTTAATCCGCTCCATTTTGGAGTCATGATGTGCATCAATTTGAGTATCGCTGTGATGACTACGCCCATGGGGGGATGTTTGTTTATGGCCATGATAGTCAGCAAAAGGGACATGGTCCATATCGTCAAGGCCATCTGGCCGTTCATACTGGCCGAGTTGTTGGTCCTGGACATGGTGATTTACATCCCGACGATCACCATGACGGTGACGGGCTGGCTGGGTTTTTTAATTCATTAAGGGGAGCAACAAGTAGTTTGCATGTGAACTGGATTTCAATCGATGATTCTTGTTCAAATTTTGATTAATTCTTGTGACTCAGGCGGATTACTTGGCGCGCGTAATGCAATCTACTTAACGCTCCCCTTATTAAGCAGGAGACACTCAATTTACACACCCCGGTTGAGGCTATTGAGGTCAACCTGAAATAAATGGAAATACATCTTTACGAAAACCCATTACAGGTCAATTCCATAAACTGAAATATGCTCGGAATAGGAAGCTTAGAACAAGCAAGGCGCCGCCGCCCTGGAATCTTAACCAATCATAATGTTTTTTAATTGCGGGAGGATCATACCGTGAAGCAAACCAGTTATATCCAGTTAGAACAAAAATATGGTGCTCATAACTATAAGCCGCTGGACGTTGTGCTTAATAAGGGTCGGGGCGTTTGGGTTTGGGATGTTGACGGCAATAAATATCTGGATTGCCTGGCCGCCTACTCGGCCGTGAACCAGGGGCATTGCCATCCCAAGATCAAGCAGGCCCTGTTGGATCAGGTGGATAAGCTGTCCCTAACCTCTCGAGCCTTCCGCAACGATCAACTGGGCCTTCTATATCAGGACCTTTGCGAAATGACCAACTCGCACAAGGTGCTGCCGATGAACTCTGGGGCCGAAGCGGTGGAGACTGCCATCAAGGCGGTTCGAAAATGGGGCTACAAGGTCAAAGGGGTAACGGCAGAAAAGGCAGAGGTTATTGTGTGTTCAGAAAACTTTCACGGCCGCACCATTTCCATCATAAGTTTTTCATCTGATCCCTCTGCGCGCAAGGACTTTGGACCGTTTACACCCGGGTTCAAGATCATACCTTTTGGCGATGCCCGGGCCCTCAGTGAGGCCATTACACCTAACACGGTAGCCTTTTTGGTGGAGCCCATACAAGGTGAAGCCGGGGTGATAATACCGCCCGCCGGCTATTTAAAAGAAGTGCGCCAAATCTGCGATCATCATCAGATCCAATTGATTTTGGACGAGATTCAAACCGGGCTGGGCCGCACCGGCAAACTGTTGGCAGAGGAACACGAGGGTATTGAGGCTGACCTTACCCTGATCGGCAAAGCGCTCTCGGGCGGTTATTACCCGGTGAGTGCGGTGCTGAGCAACAATGAGGTCCTCGGAGTGCTGCAGCCTGGTGAACATGGCTCCACTTTCGGTGGAAACCCGGTGGCCTGTGCAGTGGCCCGGACCGCCCTGAGGGTTATTATCGATGAAGGCATGTTGGAAAACGCTTCGGCTATGGGGGCCTATTTTTTAGAAGGCTTGCGCAAGCTGCATAGCCCAGTAATCAAAGAGGTGCGGGGAAAAGGTTTGATGTGCGCCGTGGAACTGGATCCAGCTGCTGAGGGTGCCAGGGCATATTGCGAAAAGCTTCTTACCAAGGGGCTGTTATGCAAAGAAACTCATGAGCACACTATCCGTTTGACTCCACCCTTAATTATCACCAAGCAGGAAATAGACTGGCTTCTGCAGCAGCTGGATTCGGTTTTTCCGAAATAGACAAAGGGCTGTGTTTGGCTAAGGCAACGCCGGAATAACCTAGTTTCATAATTTCTTGGTTATTTCCAAAGGTTCTATTAGCAAAGGTTGTTACTCTTATGCCTATTGAAAACCCCCCTGAAATTATCCTGCATAACGGGGTCATAAGCACCCAGGCCGACGCAAATCCCCTGGCCCAGGCGGTTGCCCTGGGCCGGGGTTGTATTATCGCAGTGGGCGGTGACGAGGATATCCGCTATTTGGCCGGTCCGGATACCCAAATCATAGACTTGGCCGGACGGCTGGTGACACCGGGTTTCATTGACACCCATATTCACTTTTACGAATGGGCGTTCAACCGGCAGGGCTTGAAATTGGATGGCCTGAGCTGCCTGGAGGATTTGTTGGATCTGGTGGGCCGGGCCAGCCGTGACCGGCCGCAGCGCCAATGGATCATGGGGCAGGGCTGGAATGAAACCGACTGGGCCCAACCCCGCATGCCGACCCGCGATGTGCTGGACCAGGTGGCTCCGGACCACCCGGTGATTCTATGGCGCTGCGACATGCACCTGGCTGCTGCAAACAGCACTGCCCTGCGCATGGCTGCGATAGATGCCGGCACTGCGGATCCTCCCGAGGGCCGTATTGAACGAGACGGCCAAGGCGAACCGACCGGGATATTGCGTGAGTTGGCCATTAACCTGATACGTAAAGCAATATCGCCACCCAGTGCCAACCATGCCAGGCAAACCTTTACAGATGCTATGCGGGCCTTGCACCGCCGGGGGGTCACCGGCATCCACGACACCCGTCTTATGGATGATGAAACCGGGGCCGATTCCTTTAGAACTTTTCAGAGCCTTGATCGGGACGGAGCACTTAACCTACGCACTTGGGTGACACTGCCTGGCCATAAACTGGAGGAGATAATCGACTTGGGCATTTGCACCGGATTCGGTGGCCAGAGGCTACGGACCGGACATGTTAAGTTTTTCTCCGACGGTGGCATGGGGGCTCGAACTGCCTGGATGCTAGATCCCTTTTTGGATGCGGACCGCGGCATGCCTCTCATGGATATGGCCGAGCTGGCGCGGCAGGTGGAAAAAGCCGACAGGGCTGGCCTTTCGGTAATGGTTCACGCTGTGGGAGACCGGGCCAATCGGGAAGTGATCAGTATATTTGAGGCTTTGAAGACACGCCGGGAAAAATCAAATACTCCGCCGCCCGCCATTGAACACCGCATTGAACACTTGCAGATGATACGGCCCGAAGATGCATTGCGTTTAGGTGACCTTGGTGTGGGGCTTTGCGTAACGCCTGCCAACCTGTTGTTGGATATCAACCTGATTGACACGGCGG
>JASFOZ010000365.1:0-4921 GCA_050116255.1 Desulfarculaceae bacterium | reverse complement strand
CTGCCTGACGGCAGGCCGGTGCTTGCCCTTAATGAAAACGGCGCGCCCATCTTCACCGCTCCTGAAGGCGCCCCGCCTTTGGATGACATCGGGCCGGATATTGATTTTGATGATGTGATCAGGGACGTATTGCAGTAGAAACAGCCCTTATTTGTACGGGCATAACGAAAAAGAAACGATTTTCTCCGCCCTCTACGGGCTAAAAATATGGCTTGCATATGCCAGTTAGATATATTAATTTCAAACTGTTGGTTGACTTTGGGGGGGAAGTCTCAAGGGCGCGTTTGGGTGGCTACCACACTAAACGCGCCGCCCATGGGGGGCAGACTTCCAGAAAAAAGAATACTGACAGGCCTTTAATCATAAGGCCGGTCAAATAAATATCCGCTTTGCGGGAACTCGGCATGCCGATGCATTGGGGGAACAGTGTATAAAAATGCCGGGTTCCCGCATACTTTTGCACCGCCCGCACCCAGCGTAAATAAATGAGACCCACATCCTGCCTGCCCGGGCCTTAAAAACTCCACCCGTTTGACTTGACAGCCACCCCCAGCCCACCTAGAATCGGTCGTCACGAGGAATTCCGTGAGTATAGACGATCTGGACAAAAGGATTATCGCCCGCCTGCAAGGGGACCTTCCTTTGGTGCCCGAGCCTTTTGCGGATTTAGCCCAGGAGTTGGGGCTGTCCCAGGATGAGGTGGTGGAGCGCATTTCCCGCATGGCCGAGTCCGGCGTGATGCGCCGCTTCGGGGCCACCCTGCGCCACCAGCAGTCCGGCTTTCCCGCCAACGCCATGGTGGCCTGGCGGGTGGACCCGGCTGACGCTGACCGCGCCGGCGAGGTTTTGGCCTCGTTCCGGGAGGTCACCCATTGCTATTTGCGCGAAACCTGTGGCGAATTTCCTTATAACCTATACTCTATGGTGCATGGCAAGGACGAGGCCGAGTGCCGCCGGGTGGTGAAAAAAATGGCCGAGGCGGTGGGCATCGATGATTACGAGCTCTTGTTTTCCCGCGAAGAACTCAAAAAGACCTCCATGCAATACTACGGCGCCTGAGCTTACGCTCCCCGCAGCCTAAAGCCTGTCCAGAAAAAAATCGAATACCAGGGAGATAAGGCCCATGAATCATACAAGGTCCCACGAACTATGGAATCAGGCCCTCAAGGTGATACCCGGCGGCGTAAACAGCCCGGTCCGGGCCATGGGCTCGGTGGGCATGAAACCGCCCTTCATCAAGGCCGGCCGGGGCTGCCGGGTCGAGGACGTTGACGGCAATAAATACTTAGATTACGTGGGCTCTTGGGGGCCTTTGATCCTGGGGCACGCCCATCCCGAGGTTATCGAGGCGGTCTGCAAGACAGCGGAGCGCGGCACCAGCTTTGGGGCGCCCACCCAGGCCGAGGTGATCTTTGCCGAGGAGCTGTGCCGCCTGGTGCCCAGCCTGGAGCAGGTGCGCCTAGTCAACTCCGGCACCGAGGCCGCCATGAGCGCCCTGCGCCTGGCCCGGGGCTACACCGAACGCGACCTGATCATAAAGTTCGAGGGCTGTTACCACGGCCATGCCGACGGCCTGCTGGTGGCGGCGGGCTCGGGCCTGGCCACCTTGGGCATCCCCTCCTGCCCGGGCGTGCCCCAAAGCATGGCCGGCACCACCCTGAACCTGCCCTACAATGACCTGGAGGCGGTGGCCCAGGCCTTCCAGGAAAAGGAGGGCAAGATCGCGGCGGTGATCGTGGAGCCGGTGGCGGGCAACATGGGGGTGGTGGAGCCGGTGGACGGCTTTTTGTCCGGCCTGCGCCACCTCTGCGACCAATACGGGGCTGTACTGATATTCGACGAGGTCATAACCGGCTTCAGGGTGGCTCTGGGCGGCGCTCAGGAGCTATATGGCGTGACCCCGGACCTCACCTGCCTGGGCAAGATCATCGGCGGCGGCCTACCCCTGGCCGCCTATGGCGGCCGCAAGGAGATCATGGAAAAGATGGCCCCCTCGGGCCCGGTGTACCAGGCCGGCACCCTCTCGGGCAATCCCCTGGCCACGGCCGCAGGCCTCAAGGCCTTGCAGGTTTTACACGAGCATGACGTATATCCCCGCCTGGAGCGCATCAGCGCCAAGCTCTACGACGGCCTGGAGGCGTTGTTCGTGGAAAAAGGCCTGCCCCACTACGGCCAGCGGGTGGGGGCCATGTTCAGCATATTCTTCCAAGAGGGGCCGGTCACCAACTATGCCACCGCGGCCAAGAGCGACACCGGCATGTTCGCCAAGTACTTCCAGGCCATGCTCGACAGGGGCGTGTACCTGGCCCCCAGCCAGTTCGAGGCCACCTTCGTCTCCCTGGCCCACGAGGACGAGGACCTGGACCAGACCCTATCCGCTGCTGCCCAGGCCCTGGATGGGCTGGCTTAGCGGGTTTGTCTAACTTTGTGTGGATAGGGCTGGTTTTCGTCATTGTCAAGGCCGCGTACGTACCCATGCGGTTAGGCAAGTGAGTTTTGGCATTCACCCTTGTCCAGTAAAGGGGTTTGCTATATACTAAGTGGCTCCGTAATTAATTCAGACTGCTTAGAGGTGTTTTTCATGGGAAGTGTGGTAAAGAAACGCCGCAAAAAAATACGCAAGCACAAGCATCGCAAGCTGCTTAAGTCCACGCGGCACCAGCGCAAGAAGTAAGCAGGCGCCTAACCGGCCCTGATTACGCCCCGGCCTATAGACGAAAACAACCGGCGGTGAAGACCACCGCCGGCTTCGTTTGTAGGAACGGGATTTTTTTATGGATACTTCGGAGGTATCAGCCGCGCAGACCAGCCCGGAAACGGGTCCTGAATCTGGGCAATTCTTTGAGCACCCGCCGGATATACTGGCGGGTTTCTTTTTGCGCAGGCACGCCGCCAACCTCCAAGACCTTGGTGGGGCCGGCGTTATATGCGGCCAAGACCAGCCTCAAATCGTTTTGAAAGGTCTTTTTAAGTTCGGCCAGGTAGCGGATGCCCGCCTCCAGGTTGGCCTCCGGGTCCAGGGGATCATTAAGGCCCAGATGCTCGGCGGTGACAGGCACAATCTGCATAAGCCCGGCTGCCAGCTTGGGGCTCACCGCCAGGTGATCAAAGCGGCTCTCCACCTGGATCACGGCCATGACCAAGGCCGGGTCCAACTTGTACTTGTGGCTGTAGCGGCGCACCAGCGGCCAGTAGCGGCGCTGCCGCTGCTGCAAGGAAAGCGGCTTGGGCGATGGGGCCGGAGGCGCTTCCATACGGGCCACAGGGTCCCCGCCCGGGGCTGGAGGCTGGACGGCAACCCGGGAAGCCTTAAGCTTAACCGGAGGCAATCCCTGGGGGTATATCACCGTGGCAGGCTCGTAAAAATGGGCTGTGCTCCACACAAAAGAGGTAAAAACCAAGGCTGTGACCCCGGAGATGAGCGCTGGAACCAAAAAATATTTAGCATACCACACTGGGTCCAGACGAGGTAAGGCCTGGGTAACAGCTTGGGCGCGATTCAGTCTCGGTAACGGTATGGTAATAGCGTCCATGGGCGGCTATTATGGAGCCTTATCCGGGGCTGTCAAGGGGAGTAATCTTCCCCAAAAGGAGCCGGGCCGGGTTTAGCCAACGTTTCAGTGCTTTTAAGAGGACAAATTTTTTTCGTTTGACAGCGCTTTTTACACCCGGCTAGCTTGGGCCAAAGTCTATTTCGTTGACCTTGATGGAGTGCGGGACTTTAAATGCAACAATTAGGCATGGTTGAAGAGGCGATCCGGTTTTTGGCCACCAAAATTTCTCCGGAATTCAAGCCCCGGGCGGGTATCACTTTGGGTACGGGGCTTTCCGATTTGGCAAACCAGATCGAAACCTTAGCAGCGGTTCCCTATGCGGAGATACCGGGGTTCCCGGTCTCCACAGTGCAGAGCCACGCCGGGGAATTGATTCTGGGCAACCTGGCCGGACAAAGGGTGGCCGCCCTGGCCGGGCGCTTTCATTTGTACGAAGGCTACTCCCCCCAAGAGGTGACTTTTCCGGTGCGGGTCCTGGCCGAAATGGGGGTGGAGGCCTTTATCTTCAGTAATGCCGCCGGCGGCCTGGACCCCGGGATGCAGGCGGGCAGGGTTATGCTCATAAGCGACCACATCAACTTCACCGGCCAAAATCCCCTGGTGGGCCCCAACCAGGACCGATGGGGCGAGCGCTTTCCGGACATGAGCCAGGTCTACGATCCCAGCCTCATGGAGCTTGCCCGCGCCTGCGCCCATGAACAAGGCATTGAAATCTACGAGGGCGTGTACATCGGCCTCAAAGGGCCGTCCATGGAAACCCCGGCGGAAACCCGCATGCTGCGCCGCCTGGGGGCCGACGCCGTGGGCATGTCCACGGTCCTTGAGGTCATCGCCGCCAAGCACCATGGGCTTCGCATCCTGGCCTTTTCCGCCATCAGCAACGTCAATATCCCCGAGGCCATGGAGCCTGCCCCCATTGACCTGGTGATCCAAAACGCCTCTAAGGCCGGGGGCGATCTCAGACGCCTGATAAAGGGCGTCTTGGCCAAGCTCTAAGGAATAGCCAGATAAAAAATCTCAACCGGAAAATCAGGCGCCCGCTGAAATAAAGGCCTATTTGATCACCAGGTCCAGAGAGCGCTTGGACAGGGTGCGGCAGCCGGTCTCGGTAACCACCACGGTCTCGCCAAAGCACATGGCATGATTGCTGTCACTGTCCATCAGAATCATGTGCAGGAAAAAGACCATGTTGGGCTCAGCCGGTACCGGGTTGCCATGATAAAACATGGGCCAGTCCATCCAGTTGGGGGCAAAGGTGGTGCCCAGGCTGTAGCCGGTGGCGTTGAGGCGGTGCTCCTGCATGCCCGCCTGGTCACAGACCCGGGCATAGGCGTCAAACACCTCCCCTATGGGGCGGCCCGGCTTCA